>DASZZK010000156.1:0-3813 GCA_035544975.1 Casimicrobiaceae bacterium
GAGAGCCGGCAGCGGAATGCGCCGCAGTTCGTGCTGCCCAAGCGCTGTCCGGAATGCGGCTCCAAGGTAGTTCGCCTGCCCGACGAGGCGATCGCGCGCTGTTCCGGCGGTCTGGTGTGTCCGGCGCAGCGCAAGCAGTCGCTGCTTCATTTTGCCAGCCGCCGCGCGTTGGATATCGAGGGGCTCGGTGACAAGCTGGTCGATCAGCTGGTCGACGCCGGACGGGTGCATACACCGGCCGATCTCTACAAGCTCGATGTCGCGGCGCTGGCCGCGCTTGAGCGCATGGCCGACAAATCCGCGGCAAACGTCGTCGCCGCGATCGACAAAAGCCGCACGACGACGCTGAGGCGGTTCATTTACGCGCTGGGCATCCGCCACGTCGGCGAGACCACCGCGGCGGACCTTGCGCAGCATTTCGGGACGCTCGACGCCTTGCTGGCCGCCAACGAGCAGGCGCTGCTCGAGGTGCGCGACGTCGGGCCGGTGCTGGTCCAGAGCATCCTGCAGTTCTTTGCCGAGCCGCATAACCGGCAGGTGATTGCCCAGTTGCGCGCCGCCGGGGTACATTGGACAGAGACGGCACCCAAGCGCGCGCCGGCTGGAAAGTTTTCGGGTCTGACGTTCGTCATCACGGGTACGCTGCCGACGCTCTCGCGCGACGATGCCAAGGCGCTGATCGAGGAGCACGGCGGCAAAGTCGCGGGCAGCGTGTCGAAGAAGACCTCGTATGTGGTTTCCGGCGCCGAGCCCGGCAGCAAACTCGACAAGGCCGGCGAACTCGGCGTGCCGGTGCTGGATGAACAACAACTGATGGCAATGCTCGCCCATGGGCGGATCAAACGATGACAAGCGCTAGAGTGACCAAGGCGGTGTTCCCCGTCGCTGGCCTGGGCACCCGCTTTCTGCCTGCCACCAAGGCGAACCCCAAGGAAATGCTGCCGGTGGTCGACAAACCGCTGATCCAGTACGCCGTCGAGGAGGCGGCCGCGGCAGGGATCACCGACATGATCTTCATTACCGGGCGCAACAAGCGCGCGATCGAAGACCATTTCGACAAGGCTTATGAGCTGGAGACGGAGCTCGTCGCGCGCAACAAGACCGCGCTTCTGGAGGCAGTGCAGGCGGCCACCCCGCGCGGCATCAACTTCATTTACATCCGTCAGACGGAAGCGCTCGGCCTCGGCCACGCGGTGCTCTGCGCCGAGCCGGTGATCGACGACGAGCCGTTTGCGGTCTTCCTTGCCGACGACCTGATCGATTCCACCGTGCCCGTGATGCGGCAAATGACCGATATCGCCGAACGCGAGCATTACTCGGTGATCGGAGTCATGCCGGTGTCGGAGGAGGAAGTCGGAAGTTACGGCGTCGTCGAGACCGAGGCCATGGTCAGCCGCGTCAGCCGGGTCACCCGCATCGTCGAAAAGCCAAAGCCGGGGATGACGGCATCGCGGCTTGCTGTCGTCGGACGCTACATTCTCACGCCGCGTATCTTTCATCACTTACGCGCCATGCCGGCAGGCGCCGGCGGCGAAATTCAATTGACCGACGGCATCGCGCGCCTGCTCGACGATGAAAAGGTGCTCGCCTACGAATTCGAAGGGCGTCGTTACGACTGCGGGAACAAGCTCGGATATCTCGAAGCGACCGTGGAGCTGGGAGTCAAACATCCGGAAATCGGAGCGAGCTTCGCCAACTTTCTCAAGCGTCGGCAATGACGCTCAACGAGCTTCGCTACATCGTCGCGGTAGCGCAGGAAAAAAACTTCGGTCGTGCCGCGCAGCGCTGCTTCATCAGCCAACCCGCGCTGTCGGTGGCGATTCAGAAGCTGGAGGAAGAGTTGCAGACGCAGCTCTTCGAGCGGGGGAAGAGCGAGATCACGGTCACGCCGGTCGGCGAGCGCATCGTCGAGCAGGCGCAAAAGGTGCTGGAAGAAGCGGCGCGAATTCGCGATATTGCCCAAGCCGGCCGCAACCAGCTGGCGGGACTTTTTCGCCTGGGCGCGATCTACACGGTAGCGCCTTATCTGCTGCCCGACCTTGTGCCGGCGCTCAACGCGCTGGCGCCGGACATGCCGCTGGAAATCGAGGAAAACATCACCGAGCAACTCGAGGCTGCGCTCAAGACCGGCCGCATCGACGCGGCGATCATTGCGCTGCCGTTTCAGCCGCCGGGCATCGTCACCGAATTCCTGTACGAGGAGCCGTTCCAGGTCGTTGTCCCGCAGCGCCATCCCTGGGCCAAGCGCAAGACGATCGATCCCTCGGAGTTGGCCGGCGAGCACGCGATCCTGCTCAACGTCGGCCATTGCTTTCGCGACCAGGTGCTCGAAAGCTGCCCGGAGCTCAATCGCGGCGACGCACCGGTGACGCGCAGCAATTCGCTGGAGACGATCCGCAACATGGTGGCGTCCGGACTGGGCATTTCGGTCCTGCCGCGCGACGCGTTGACGCCGAAATACCATAGTCGGCTGGTGGTGCCCGTGCCGTTCGCCAAGCCAGTGCCTTCGCGGCGCATCGCGCTGGCCTATCGCAGGAGCTTTCCGCGTCCCGCGGCGATCGCCGCCATCCGTGAAGCAGTCGCCGCCTGTCGCGGCGGGAAGGCGAAGGTGCGATCGGTCGCTTAAGCCTTCGGACCGCGCGGTTGCGCCGCCCTCAGAAGCCGTACAGTCGAGCCGGATTGTCGACCAGAATCCGCTGGCGTGTCGGGTCGTCGCCCGCCCATTCCAGCAGCAAATCGAGCATCAAGGGTGTGTCAGGAGCCGGACTGCGGCCGGGATGCGGCCAGTTGCTCGCCCACACGCACCGGTCCGGTCCTGCGGCAACCAGCGCACGTGCCAGCACGGAGACGTCATCATAGTGCGGCGGGCCGGTCTTCGAGGTCTCGTAAGGCGCCGACAGCTTGACCCAGGTGTTGCCGCCGTCGAGCAGTCTCAGCAAGGCCTGAAATCCCGGATGATCGGTCGCGACCGGTTCCAGGAACTTGCCGTTGTGGTCGATGACCAGCGGAACCGGCAATCTCGCAAATACCTTTTCATACTGTTCGAGGTCGCGGCCATCGAGCTGCATCTGAACGTGCCAACCGAAGCCGGCGACGCGGGCTGCCATCGTTTGCAGCGTTTCCAGCGGCAGCATGCCGCCGGGTAGAAGATGGTAGCGGATGCCGCGGACGCCCGCGCGGGTTAGCCGATCGAGCTCGGCATCGGTCGCGTCGGGTTCGACGATGGCGATCGCTCGCGCGCTTTCGCCCAGCTCCGCGAGCGCTTCCAGCATGCAGCGGTTGTCGAAGCCATATCCGTTTGGCTGTACGAGCACCGCGCGCGACAAGCCCAGCGCTTTCCGCACGGCCAGATAGTCCTTCAGCGGCGCGTGCGGCGGTTTGAACACCGCCTGCGGCACCAACGGATATCGATCTTCGTAAACATGCATGTGGCAATCGCACGCGCCGGGCGGCGCCACCCGTTTCGGCGGCGTCATCGGAAAAGACTTTTCATCGAAGGAGGGACCGGTGTCGAATTTCGGACAAGATGACATTTCGGTGGCGCAACATCAAGTACAATTCACGCCGTCTAAATCGATGTCTCAATCGCAAGTCACCGCCGGGCGTCGCCTCGTGACGCGCCGGCGCACTCATTTTCATGGAGCAAGCTATGGCCTCGGACCTCAAGGGAAGAGTCGTCCTCATCACCGGAGCGTCCACCGGCATCGGAGCCGCGGCGGCACGCGCATTTGCCAGTCTGGGCAGTCGACTGCTGATCCACTACAACGCGAGCAAGGAAGCGGCCGAGTCGGTCGCCCGCGACATCAAGGCGCT
>DASZZK010000157.1:0-3631 GCA_035544975.1 Casimicrobiaceae bacterium
CCAATGGCCGGCGATGCTGGTTACGGTCATCGCCGCGTGGCTGATCGCATCGCAAGCGAAGCGCCGACGCGAATTCGGCTTCTGGTGCTTCCTGCTCAGCAACGCGCTGTGGATTGTCTGGGCCTGGCACGACCAAGCTTATGCGCTTATCGCGCTGCAAGTCGCGCTGGCAGCATTGAACGTCCGGGGAGCTTACAAGAATGAGCCGCACCCAAGCGCCGCGAAGTCCGATGCGTAATCAATCATCCGTGGCAAGGGCGCAGCCCAAACATTGGAATACATGAAGGCGCGATGATGCACGTCGACGCGATCGATCACTTTGTTCTGACCGTGGCCAGCATCGAGCAGGCCTGCGCCTTTTACGAGCGCGTTCTGGGAATGACGACGGTCTCGTTCGGCGATGGGCGCAAGGCAGTCGCTTTCGGCAGCCAGAAGATCAACCTCCATCTTGCCGGCCGCGAATTCACGCCCCATGCGCAACATCCTGTCCCCGGTTCAGCGGATTTCTGTTTCGTTACTTCGCTGCCGCTCGACGACTGCATCGCTCACGTTCGGGCACAGGGTGTGGACATCCTGTTGGGCCCGGTGGATCGTACCGGCGCCACGGCTAAGCTGCGCTCGTTCTATTTTCGCGATCCGGATCTCAATCTCGTCGAAGTCGCCAACCGTGTCGCTGCCGGTCCGACGTGACGCAGATGCGACGCGGATCGGCGGTCGTAGGGTGTCGCATGCCCGTATGATTGCCGAGCTCCGATCATGAGCCATTTTTCGCTGATTACGCATTGGCATCTCGATGCGCCCATCGATCGCGTCTGGGAAGCGATCGTCGCGGTCGAGGATTGGCCGCGATGGTGGCGCTATGTGCATCACGTCGAAGAGCTGACCAAAGGCGATGCCGACGGTTGCGGGGCGCTGCGGCGCTATACATGGTCGAGCAAGCTGCCGTATCGACTTTCCTTTGCCATGTGCGTGACGCGGGTCGAGCGACCTTCGTCGCTGGAAGGCGTCGCCGAGGGCGACTTGAGCGGTACCGGGCGCTGGCATCTCACACCCGAGGGCGAGACGACCCGCGTGCGCTACGACTGGAGCGTCGCCACGACCAAGCCGTGGATGAATGTTCTGGCGCCGTTGCTGCAGCCTGCGTTCCGCTGGAACCATAATCAGGTCATGGCGGAAGGCGGACGGGGTCTCGCGCGACACCTGGGCGTCAGCCTGCTTTCGCATTGCGGCTCGCCCGCCGCCGGGTGAACGTTCCGCGGCGATCCTCGCGTGACGCGACGCCGTTGCCATGACATTCTCGCTGCGCCCGGCACGTCTTGATGATGTCGCCGAGCTCGAGTCGTTGATCGCGGTCTCGGCGCGCACATTGCTCGCGCCGTGGTATTCACCGGCACAGATCGATGCCGCGGTCGGATCGGTTTTCGCGGTCGACACGCAGCTCATCGACGATGGCACCTATTTCGTCGCCGCGCAGGGTCCGATCATCGTCGGGTGCGGCGGCTGGAGTCGGCGCAAGACTCTTTTCGGCGCCGACCGGGGCCACACCTCCGAGGCCGAAAGCGCGCTGGACCCTGCGCTTGATCCGGCGCGAATCCGCGCCTTTTTCGTACGTCCCGAGTGTGCGCGGCGCGGCATCGGCGCAGCTCTGATGCGCCATAGCGAGCGGGCGGCCGCCGACGCCGGATTCAAGACCATGGAACTGGTGGCGACGCTTGCCGGTCAGCCCCTGTACGCGGCATTTGGCTTTGCCGCGGTCGAACATTTCGAGATCCCGCTTGGCAGTACGCTCACCATGCCGGTGGTACGGATGAGCATGCACATCGTCGCTCGTTAGCAGCACTGGGTTGGATCTTCCACAACACCTCCAGACACTTTAGAACGCGAGAAGAAGCGATCATCGCCTCATGCGCGATTCCGTTACACTTCGCCGATGCTCACCCTAACTTCCGCCGAACGGCGCGCTTTGCGCGGCCGGGCGCACCACCTGCACCCTGTCGTCGCGATCGGCCAGCATGGCCTGACGCCTTCGGTCCTTCGCGAGATCGACGTCAACCTGCGCGCACACGAGCTGATCAAGGTGCGCGCGTTCAGCGACATCCGCGGCGAGCGTGACGCGATGCTGGGACAGATCTGCGCCAAGCTCGGCGCGGCGCCGGTGCAGCACATCGGCAAGCTTCTGATTCTGTGGCGGCCGGCCCCGAAAGAACCTGTGGCTAAAGAGAAACCGCCGCGAGCGACGCCGGCGCGCGGCCGGCGTCCCCCGGTCGGGGTCGCGGATCAAGGCAGGCAAACAGGAAACGTTCGAGACTCAGGCAAGGCAGGCAAGACGATGGCAAAATCCGCACCGCAGGCGCGACGGCCACGAAGCCCCGTCGCAAGAGCTCCGGCCAGACCGCCGTCCACCGGTAGCGTGTCGAGGCGAGGGGGGCCACCCGGGGTGCCATCCGCACCGGCGTCGCGCGAGCGCCGGCGGCGCCGGGCGCCATGAACCGGGAAGCTCGCTTCTCGCGCGGCCAGGCGCGAAATCAAACGCCGATCTTGCGTTAGCGAACTAGATGTAGCGAATCGCGAGCACCTCGTACTCGCGAACGCCGCCCGGCGCCTGAACTTCGGCGATATCGCCCGGACCCTTGCCGATCAACGCGCGCGCAATCGGCGATTCGATGGAAATCTTGGAGGCCTTGATGTCGGCCTCGTCGTCGCCGACGATCTGATAGCGGACCTCGGTCCCCAGCTCGAGATCCTCGAGGTCCACCGTCGCCCCGAAGACGATGCGGCCCTCGCCGTCGACCTGCGCCGGATCGACGATGTGCGCATTGGAGAGGGTGTCCTCGATGCGCGCAATTCGGCCTTCGATGAAGCCCTGCCGATCCTTTGCGGCATCGTACTCGGCATTCTCGGAGATATCGCCGTGCAGGCGGGCCTCGCCGATGGCCGCGATGGCCGCCGGACGGTCCACGGTCTTCAGCCGTTGCAGCTCGCTTCTGAGCTTCTCGGCCCCCGACACGGTCAATGGAATCTTGCTCATGAGCGTTATCGTCCTACCAAAGAAAAGACCGGTCACGGCACTGCCGCGCCCGGCCATCGTTGTCTACACATCAATCTTAACGCAAAGTTGGCGTCAATGCAGCCTCCTCAGTGCAGCCTCTGGTGCAGCGCCTGCAGCGAATAGGGCATCAGCTCGCGCAAGCCTTGCATGCCGGTTGCAGCCGCGCGCGCGCCGGCGATGGTGGTGTAGGTCGGCACCTGATCGTTGAGGGCGGCGCGGCGAATGGCGTAGCTGTCCTGGATGGCGCTGCGCTTCTCTTCCACGGTGTTGATCACCAGCGCTATTTCGTCGTTGAGGAGCATATCGACGATGTGCGGGCGGCCCTCGGCCACCTTGTTCACCGCCGTGACCGGCAGTCCCGCCGCGGCCAGCGCCGCCGCTGTCCCCTTGGTTGCCACCAGCGTGAATCCCAAGCCGACCAGCGTGCGCGCGACGTCGAGCACTCGCGGCTTGTCGGGATTCTTGACGCTGACGAACACCCTGCCCGCCTTGGGCAGCCGAACGCCGGCGCCAAGCTGCGATTTGAGGAATGCCTCGGCAAACGTATCGCCCACGCCCATGACCTCGCCGGTGGACTTCATC
>DASZZK010000158.1:0-6896 GCA_035544975.1 Casimicrobiaceae bacterium
AGCTCTCCCGCGCGCTGATGGAGCCTCGTCCCTCGCGCTTCTTGGCCGTGCTGCGGCGCTGCGGCGCTTTGCAACAATTGCTGCCCGAGGTCGATGCGCTGTTCGGCGTGCCGCAGCCGGTAGCGCATCATCCCGAGCTCGACACCGGCGTCCATGTGCTGCAGGCGCTCGACTACGCCGCTGCCGCCGGCGACGCGCTTCCGGTGCGCTATGCGGTGCTTACTCACGACCTCGGCAAGGGTGCGACAGCGCCCGCGGATTGGCCGCGACACATCGCGCATGAGCAGAAGGGCGTTCGCCTCGCGGAAGCGATGAGCGAGCGCTTGCGAGCTCCAGCCGATTGTCGCGAGCTGGCGATCCTCACCGCCCGCTATCACGGCACCGTACACCGCGCCTCCGAACTGCGCCCTGCGACGCTGCTCGATCTGCTGCTGGCAACCGATGCCTTGCGCCGCCCGGAACGCCTGGCGTGGCTGTTGCGAGCCTGCGCCGCCGATGCGCTCTCTCGACCGGGCCGATCCGGCGAAAGCTACGCACCGGCGCAATGGATGAATTCGGCGCTGGCAGTCTTGAAGGCCGTCGACGCGGGCGCGATTGCGCGGGAAAGTGTCGATCCGGCGCACCTGCCTGCAAAGATCCGCGAAGCGCGGATCGACGCGTTGCTCGCGTGGAAGAAGCAAAACGAGCTTCCTCCCTCACCTGCCTGATTGAGCATTACGAGAGTACGTGACGCCGGGATCCCATCGTCGTTCCCGCCTATTTTGATAACTGAGCGGGACGACGCGGCCGATCCGGCAAACCGAATGCCCGAGGCTTGATGCGGCCTCTCAACCGGCTCGTGAATCAGATGCGTCGCGTGCCGGCCGCGAGTGTCGCGGCCTCCCGAACCCGCTCGTGAGTGAGAAGCGTCGCGATCGGCCGCCAGCGTCGACTCGCAATTCCCCGTCGATCCCCACGCTTTGCGTGGGGCCCCTCGCCGGGAGGCTCGCGCCGCTACTCGCAATTCCCTGTTGATCCCCGCTACGCGGGGCCCCGCGCCGGGTAGCTCGCGCCACTAGAAGAAGTGCGCTATGCCCAGCACGAAAGCTGCCGGCTTGCCGCCGGGCGCAATGGCATAGTCGTTGATATTGAATGTGTAGGCTGCGTTGGCGCGATTGTTGATTTTCACGTAACCGACATAGACGAGGCTCCGCAACGACAGGTTGTACGTGTAGCTCAACTCCCATTGCTCGCTGGCGGTGCCGGGACCTTTTGTCAGACCCCCCACCTGAGTGCCGTCCGCGGTGGTCCCCTTGCCGTCGCTGGCGCGGCCCCAGAAGGCATAGATCGATCCGCCGCCTGCCGGAACGGTCGCGGAGATACCGTAAAAGTCGCGCTTGAGATTGCCGTCGAGAGTGTCGTACGTCAGCCGCTCGTAGATGACGGCGAGACGAGCGTTGAACACCCTGCTGGCCTCGCCGAAATCATAGGCGCCGCTGATCGAAAATGCATCGTCGTGCCTGCCGACCGCGCGAACCCTGTAGTTGCGTTCGAACACGACGCCGAAGTCGATGGGGCCCTTGCCGTAGAAGCCGCCCAGACTCCAGACTTTCGCGTGCCGAAGCTCGGACAGATGCTCGCCGTTGTCGCCGGCGGCGCCGTCAGCGTTTCCGGACGAGTCGCGCGTGGAATACTGCACCTCTCCCGTGAAGCCATTGCTGGTCGGCGAATCGTACCGGATCGAGTTGCCGAGCCGCGCATCGAAGCCGCCCTGTCCCTTATTCTGGGTTCCCTGAGCCCACAAGGCGGCAGTCGACAGCACCGACGTCGTCAGAGTCGGCGCGTTGCCGAAAATCGGGTGTATGTCGTCGTAGGGCGTCAGAAACTTGCCCATCTTGACGGTTCCCCACTCGCTTTGCAGTCCGACAAAGGTCTCGCGAGATGTGAGCGCGGAGCCGCCCGTGTCCGCCTGCACCGACGACTCGAACTGGTAGATCGCCGCGAGGCCGCCGCCGATGTACTCAGTGCCGCGAATGCCGAAGCGCGAAGAATTGCTGCTGAGGCGATTGACGGTTGGGTTCGGGCCATCGACCTGGGCGCCGCGGATGAACTCCAGGTCGAGGTTGAGGGTGCCGTAGAGCTTGAAGTTCGCGAACTGCGCGTGCGCGGGCAACGCGAGCGCCGCGGCGCCGGCGCACAGCAAGCCGGCGAGCCGGCTAGGCATCGAGTCTTTCCATCGCTGAAAGGGTCTGCGCACTGCCTCCCGGGTCTGAAATCCAGTCGGAAATGCGAAGCTTTCCGGCAGTGTACCGCAGCCGCAACGTCGCCCTAGAAACGGTATGCGGTCAGGGTCATCAACTTTGCCGTCGCTCGCATCAGCGCGCGGATCGGCAGTGGGAGCTCGCTCGCGCCTGCGTCGCGCGCTGCGGCGCCGTGGCGAGCTTCGTCATCGCGCATGGCGGCGACGATCGCGCGACTCCTCGCGTCGGCCTGCGGCAAGCGGTCCATATGGTCTGTCAAGTGCTCTTCCACCTGGCGTTCGGTCTCGACGACGAAGCCAAGGTTGACGCGGTCACCGCCGATGCCGGCGATCAGGCCGACCGCGAACGACCCGGCGTACCAAAGCGGGTTGGCGTAGCTCGTGCGGTCCCCGAGCTCCGCCAATCGCTCCTGGGTCCATGCGAGATGTTCTTCCTCCTCGCGTGCAGCCAGCGCGAATCGCCGGCGGAGCTGGGGATCCCGTGCGGTGAGCGCCTGCGCCTGATAAAGCGCCTGCGCGCAAACCTCGCCGGTGTGGTTGACACGCATCAAGCCACCGGCGTGGCGACGCTCCTCAAGCGTCAACGTCTCTTCGGGGAGGTTTACCGCGGGATTGGGCCGTTGCGAAGATGCAGTGCCCGCCAGCGTGCGCAGCGCCCGGTCGAATCCGATGATCAGTTCGTCAGTCGTCATGATTGCCTTGAAGCTGTCCCGAGGCTCCGGTTGCCGCGGAACGAGGGATTGCGGGCGAACGCGGCCGCCGCACCAGATGATACGACAGGACAAAAAAAGGGCGCCCCTAGGACGCCCTCATGATCACTTCAAACCCAGCTAAGCTTGGTAACTTCCCAACAAACGCTTTAGAACAAGTGCACGATGCCGAACATCAAGGCGCTCGGAGAGGCTCCCGTGCGTATCGTGTACGGGTTGATGTGGAACGTGTATGTAGCGCGATCGTCGTTCTTGATCTTGATATAGCCCGTTTGCAGCAGGGTCCGCGGCGACAGGCTGTAGACGTAGCTGACTTCCCACAGCTTGGCGCCGGTGTTGGAACCGTGGCTCAGCGCGCCACTTATGCCGATTCTTTCAGTATCGGCGGCGCCGCCCTTGCCATTGCTGGCACGGCCATAGTTAAACATGGCCTTGCCGCCGCCGAGCGGGACCTCCAGCGCCACACCCCAATAATCGCGCTTGAGATCGCCCGTGGGAGTGATGTACTTGGAGCGCTCGTACCCAAGGCCCACGCGAAGACCGAAGCCCTGCATGATCGTGCCGAAATCGTAGCTTCCTGCGATCGTCCAGTCGGTGTCGTTCGGGAACAAGAAACACGGCGCGGTCGCCGTGCAGCCGGTACCCAACGGCCCAGTCGCGGTGGTCTGAACGTACTGGCGAACCTTGTTGTTCCGCTCGAAGGATACTGCGGCGGAGATCGGGCCGTTGTTGTAGATGACGTTGCCGCCGATCACGTTGGCGTGACGAAGTTCGGAAACGTGATTGCCGTTGTCGAGGCCGGTCGCAACCGCCCCGGAGGGCGCGAGGGCAGGGCAGACGTTGGTGATGAGCGCGGGCGTGCAGCTAATGAAGTTTTGGGTGTCGCCCGACGAATCGCGGGTCGAGTATTGCAGGGCGGCGGTGAAGCCCATGTAGTTCGGCGAATCGTAGCGGAGGTTGTTGCCGGTACGGGCGTCGAAGCCGCCGTTGGACTTGCTCTCTTGCGCCATGGCGTAGAGGGCGCCGTCGGAGAGGAGCGAGGTGCCAAGCGTGGTCTTGTTGTCGAAGATGAAGCGAACATCATCCTGCGGCATCAGGAAGTGGCCTACCGTGGCCTTGCCCCAGCTTCCCTGCAGCCCGACAAACGTTTCGCGGCTGCCGAGCGAAGACGCCGCGGAATTACCCGTGTCGCCGCTGACGTTCGATTCAATTTGGAAGATCGCATTCAAGCCGCCACCCAGGCTTTCCGTGCCGCGCATCCCGAAGCGCGACGAGTTGCTGCTTACGCGGTTGACGGTCGGGTTCGAGCCATCGATTTGCTCTCCTTTGACAAACTCGAGGTCCATGTTCAGGCGACCGTACAAAGTGACATTCGCGGTTTGCGCTTGCACAGCCAGCGGCGAAGCAAATGCGCCGGCGACGGCAAGAACCACGAGCTTTTTATTCATGGAATCTCTCCTCTAACACGATTAAGTTGGCAAGCGGCAGAAAAAGCGTTTGCGCCTGCCGTCGGAAACCTTCTCACGAGGTAAACGAGAAGTTGACCCAATTGTGCCAAAGCGGCGAATCCATTGGCAAGCTAAAACCCGCGACCCCAAAAACGCCCGTGAACCCTGTTGCTTAATTGCAACAAGGCCGCGGGTTTTCCGCCGCGTATTTCAAGCGGCGGCGTGGGTATAATTCACTCTGTCGCGGCCACTCGGCATGGGATAAGTGAGGTGGCCGAAAAATGGGCACAAACAACAGCTTGCCGACAAAATCGCGGCGAAAGGCGGTGCTTTAACGCAAACGGACACCGATGATCGCTCTCTCGCCCGCGTTGTCAGCACTGCCGGCGTTGCTGGCCGCCGCTGTCGCCTCGATATGCCTGATCCTGCTGAAGAGCCCCGGCCGGCTTCCCACGGCTCATCCGAACGTACGCTCGCTGCATCATCGGCCCGTTCCCA
This sequence comes from Casimicrobiaceae bacterium, assembly GCA_035544975.1. Lineage (GTDB taxonomy): Bacteria > Pseudomonadota > Gammaproteobacteria > Burkholderiales > Casimicrobiaceae > PALSA-1003. The sequence continues at coordinate 4,896 of DASZZK010000158.1, forward strand.
AAGGAGGCGGATTGGCGGTCTGGTCGGGATGGTTGCTTGCTACCGTGTGGCTGGCGGCTCCGCAACCCTGGCTCGCACCGTTGTTGCTGATCATTGTGGTGTCGTTCTGGGACGATCGTTACGGTGTGCCCGCGTGGACGCGCCTGCTCATCCAGACGATCGCGGCGGGCGCTTGGATTTGGCTGAGCGAGGCGCCGCTCAACCCGTTCGCGGCGGTAGTGGCGATAGTGTGGATGGCGAACCTGTTCAACTTCATGGACGGGAGCGACGGGCTGGCGGTTGCGATGGCCTTGATCGGTTTTGGAGCGTACGCGATAGCGGGATCGATGGCCGGTGCCGGCGACGCGCCGATTCTTTGGGCGCTGGTGGCCGCGATCGCGCCCTGTCTGGTGATGAATTTTCCACCGGCCAAGCTTTTCATGGGCGACGTCGGAGCGGTTCCCTTGGGGTTTATCGCTGCCACCTTCGGCATGAGCGGCTGGTATGGGGGCGCGTGGCCGGGATGGTTTCCGCTGCTTGTTTTTTTGCCGTTTATCGCCGACGCCAGCGTGACGCTGGTGTTACGCCTGCTGCACGGCGCCAAAATCTGGGAAGCGCATCGGGAACATTTTTATCAGAAGCTGGTTCAACTTGGATTCGGCCATCGTGGAACGCTGATCCTCTACGGCGCGTTGATGATGGGGACTGCCAGCTCGGCGCTCCTTGCGCTGGTCCGGGCGCCCTCTTCGGGGTCCGCCTTGTTGGCGCTCTGGAGCACAGTTATGGCGCTATTGTTCGGTGCAATCGGGTATTATTGGCGTACAAGGGACAAGGGCCTTAATGAAAGTAAGCACTAACTGGCGTGCCTGGCTTGCGTTTGGCCATGACACCATGGCCGCGGCGCTGGCCTGGATGGGCCTGTTCTGGCTGCGATACAACCTCGAGTTGCACGAGCCGCAGGTCTCCGACATGCTGAAGACGCTGGCCTGGGTGCTGCCTTTGCAGGCGGGCATTTTCCTTGCGTTCGGTCTGTATCGAGGGCTGTGGCGCTTCGCCAGCCTGCCCGACCTGCAGCGCATCGTACTTGCGGTCGGATTGGGTGCGGTCGCGGTGCCGGTCGTCCTGGTCATGCTCCGGCTCACCTCGGTCGTACCCCGCAGCGTGTTGATTCTGTACCCGCCGGTGCTGATCCTGTTGATGGCGGGCAGTCGCTTCACCTACCGGGTGTGGAAGGAACACCGGCTGTACAGCCCGCTGGCGGCATTGGGCGAGCCGGTGCTGATCCTCGGCGCAGGCGAAGCGGGCGCACGCCTCGCCAAGGAGCTCACGCACAGCCGCAAATGGCGCATCGCCGGTTTGCTCGATGACAATCCGGCGAAGCAAGGTCGGCTGCTGCGCAACATCAGCGTTTTGGGTCCGATTGCCGAACTGCCGCTGTGGGCCAAGCGTTTCGGAGTCCGTACCGTGATCCTCGCCTTGCCTTCGGCGGCCCACGGCGTGAGGCGGCGCGTGGCCGAGCTGTGCGCCGCGGCCGGCGTCGAAGCTTTGACGGTCCCCTCCTACGACGACCTCATCAGCGGCCGCTCGCAACTGACGACCATTCGCCACGTCGAGCTCGACGACCTTCTGGGCCGCGATCCGGTGGTGCTCGACAGCGCGGGTCTGGGCGAATGGCTCGGCGGGCGGGTGGTAATGGTCACGGGCGCCGGCGGATCCATTGGTGCCGAGCTTTGCCGCCAGATAGCGCGTTTCAGGCCGGCGCGGCTGGTACTGCTCGAGCTGTCCGAATTCGGGCTGTATCAAATTGAGCAGGCGCTGCAGGATGACTTTCCCGAGTTGCCCCTGGTAACCCTGGTCGGCGACGTCAAGCACGTTGCGCTGATCGAGCAAGTGCTGGCCAGCGAACGCCCCAGCGTCCTGTTTCACGCGGCTGCCTACAAGCACGTGCCGTTGATGGAGGAAAGGAATGCCTGGCAAGCGGTGCGCAACAACGCGTGGGGCACGTGGGTGCTCGCACACGCT
>DASZZK010000159.1:0-4467 GCA_035544975.1 Casimicrobiaceae bacterium
GGTGCGTCGCGGTAGACGAGATCGTGGAATTCGATGAGTGCGGGCGAGGGCTCGCCGGCACGGTGAATCTCGTGTCGCACTTTCACGAACACCAGCGCGCCGCTGCGGCCCCGTTTTTCCGTGACGTCGACGATGGTGGAACGGCGAGTGACGGCGTCACCGACGCAAAGCGGCCGCGAGAACTCGAACTGGCTGCCGGCCCACATCCGCCGCGGAAGCGGTACCGGCGGAAGAAAACCGCCGCGTTCCGCGTGACCGTCGGGCCCGACATCGCCTTGGCGGTAGAGGGGCAGGAAATACAGCCAGTGCCAGAGCGCCGGCAGCGGAGTTCCCGCGGGCGGCCGCTCGGCCGGCCGGTCGAGCGTTGCCGCAAGGGCGGCATACGGTGTCGCGGTGATGACATCGCTTGAGCATTCGGTCTTGCCTATCCATTGCCGCAAGTCGGCGGAGCCTGATTCGGCGGCGCTGCCCTTCGCGTTCGCGTCAGCGTTCATGAACCGAAGCCTGATTCCAGATGGATTTGCAGGTGCGAATTCCTCCGCACCCCGAACGCGATTGAGACATCGCGACTGAACATGAGCGTTCCTACTTCGGCAGCTTGCCCTGGACGCCCTCGACGTAGTAATCCATCTTGGACAACACGTCGTCGGTCATGGCTTTGCCGGCGGCAAGCCGCTCCTTACCGTCGTTATCCTTGACTGGCCCGGTAAAGGGATGGAACTTGCCGGCGCCGATGTCGACTGCGGTCTTTTTTACGAGATCCTGAACGTCCCTGGGCACCACCGGATTGAACGCGCCCATCTTGATCATGCCCTCCTTGATGCCGCCCCAGATGTTGCCCGGCTTCCACGTTCCGCTGATGACCTCCTGCACCGCCTTGGTGTAATACGCTCCCCACTGATGTGTGACCGCGGTCAGCTGCGCGTTCGGCCCGTATTTCGACATGTCCGAGTGATACGCGACTGCGTAAACCTTTTTCGCTTCGGCGGCTTGCACGACCGCGGTCGAATCGGTGTGGTGCGTCAGCACGTCGGCGCCTTGCGATATCAGCGTGTCGGCCGCCTCGCGCTCACGTCCGGGATCGAACCAGGCGTTGACCCAGATGACTTTGACCTCGGCTTTCGGATTCACGCTGCGCATGCCGCGGGTGAAGGCGTTGATCCCCATCACCACTTCGGGAATCGGAAAGGCGGCGACGTAACCGGCGACATTCGATTTGGTCATCTTGCCGGCAACGATGCCGGCGAGGTATCGACCTTCGTAGAAGCGCGCGTTGTAGATGCCGACGTTCTTGTCCGTCTTGTAGCCGGTCGCATGCTCGAAGTCCGTGTTCGGAAACTGCTTCGCGACCTTGAGCGTCGGATTCATGTAACCGAAGGACGTCGTGAAAATGATTTTGTTGCCGGACTGCGCAAGCTCGCGGATCACGCGTTCCGCGTCCGCTCCTTCGGGAACGCTTTCGACGAACTTGCTGGTCACCTTGCCCGCGAGCGCTTTTTCCATTTCCTTGCGCCCGGTGTCGTGCTGAAACGTCCAGCCCGCGTCACCGATCGGACTCACGTAGATGAAGCCGACTTTGAGCGGTTCGGCGCCGGCCGCCGGTGAAAGCCAGCCTCCCGCGCTTGCCGCCAATGCGGCGGCCAACGCCCATTTTTTCCACTGCGGCATTTCCCTCTCCTGAAGTGATGCGCGTTCGGTTCGCGGCGCCGCGGGCGGCGCATCGGGCCTCATCGCTTCTCGTCGGTCTTCATTGGCCCTCATGGGTCCTCATTGGCCAATTCTACCCGCGAGCCGAATCTCATGTGTCGGGGTGAAACGGTTGGCCGAGGGATGCCGGCGCGTTGAGGCGGATCGCGGCGGCATCGCGCGAAATGAGCGCCAGCACGACAACGGTTGCCAGGTAGGGGAGCATCGACAGGAGCTGCGACGGCACGGCCACGCCCATTGCCTGCGCCTGGAACTGCACCAGTGTCACTCCGCCAAACAGATACGCGCCGACGAGAACGCGTGCGGGCTTCCACGTCGCAAACACGACCAGCGCGAGCGCGATCCATCCACGCCCCGCCGTCATGCCCTCGGTCCACAGGGGCGTATAGGCGACGGCCATGTACGCGCCGCCCAAGCCCGCGCAGGCGCCGCCGAACATCACCGCGAGATAGCGGATGGCGATCACCGGATAGCCGATCGCGTACGCCGAGTCAGCCGATTCGCCCACCGCACGGACGACTAATCCGGCACGGGTCCGATAAAGAAACCAATGCACCAAGGCGCAGAGCAGCAGAGAAAGATAGACGAATGGGCTGTGGGCGAAGAAGAGCTTGCCGACTACGGCCAAATCCGACAATCCGGGAAGCGACAGCGGCTTGATGCCGTCGATCACCACGCTGACAAAGCCCTGCCCGATGAACGCGGACAGTCCGACCCCGAACAGCGATAGCGCGAGCCCCGTCGCGACTTGATTGGCCATCAACGACAGCGTGAGCGCGCCGAAGATCGCCGCCATCGCTGCGCCCGCGGCCGCGCCGGCGAGTGCACCCAGCCACGGCTGGTGCGTCGTCGCGGCGACGATGAACGATACCACCGCGCCGACCAGCATCATTCCCTCGACGCCGAGATTGAGCACGCCGGACTTTTCGGTCACCAGCTCGCCGAGCGCGGCAAAAACCAGCGGCGTGCCGCCGGCGAGCGTCAACGCGACAAGGGTCGCGACGTGTTCCGCTGCGCTTTCCATCGCCGCTTTGCGCTACGCGCTTATCCTCATGCGCGGGCCCCGAGCCGAGTTGCTGGCGCCGCCGCTGTGGGGGGCGCGTTGCGAGGCACGACCCCGATGCGAAAATTGATGAACACGTCGGCGGCGAGCAGAAAGAACAGCAACGTTCCCTGGAAGAGACCGGTGACTGCCGAAGGCAGCGCAAGGCTTATTTGCGCCGATTCGCCGCCCAGATACAGGAGCGACATGAGAAGGCTTGCTAGCGCTATGCCGAAGGGGTGCAAGCGGCCGACGAACGCGACGATGATTGCCGCAAAGCCGTATCCCGGCGACATCGACGGCATCAGCTGGCCGATCGGCCCTGCGGCCTCGCCGACGCCGGCGAGGCCCGCGGCGGCGCCGCCGATCAACATGCCGAGCCACACGTTGCGCTTGGCGGAGATGCCGGCATAGTTGGCGGCGGCGGGCGCGAGGCCCGCGACCCGCATTTGAAATCCGACAAGGCTCCGGGCGAAGAACAGCCAAGCGACGGCAATTGCCGCCAGCGCGATCAGAAAACCGGCGTTGAGCCGCGTACCCGTCATCAATATCGGCAGTATCGCAGCATCGGCGAACATCTTCGACTGCGGAAAATTGTATCCTTCGGGGTCGCGCCACGGTCCCTGCACCAGCCACGACAAGAGCAGGGTCGCAACGTATACCAGCATCAGGCTGGTCAGAATTTCGTTGGCGTTGAAGCGAGTCTTGAGCCATGCCGGAATTGCCGCCCACGCCATGCCACCGGCAGCGCCGGCGAGCATCATGGGCAGCAGAATCCAGGCGCTCTGCGCGCCCGGAAAAGCCAGGGCCACGCCGCCCCCACAGAGCGCGCCCAGCGTCAGCTGGCCTTCGGCGCCGATGTTCCACACGTTGGCGCGATAGCCCGCGGCGAGCCCGATCGCGCACAGCATCAGCGGCGACGCCTTGAGCAGAAGCTCGCCCACTCCGTAACGCGTCTCGATCGGCTTCACGAAAAAAACCTCGAACGCCTGGAGAGCGTCTTTGCCGAGCAACGAGAAAAGTGTGAAGCCGGCAACCAGCGTCGCCGCAGCGGCGACCAACGGCGACAACCACGCCATCAGCCGGGAAGGTTGCGGTCGAAGCTCGAGCTTAAGGCGCATCGATGGTCCGCGGCGCCACCGCGTTTGCGAAGACGCCGCCACGAGACCCGGGTTGGGCTTCATCCGTGCCGATGAACGATCCGCTCATCATCTGTCCGATCGTCTCGGCGTCGGACTCCCGCGCAGGACGTGCCGCGGACAAGCGGCCGCTCGCCATGACCGCAATCCGGTCGCAGATTTCGAGCAGCTCGTCGAGCTCTTCGGACACCACAAGGACCGCGACGCCTTCATCACGTAAATCGATCAGCGCCTGCCGAATCTGCGCCGATGCGCCGACGTCGACGCCCCAGGTCGGCTGCGCCGCGATCATTGCCCCAGGGCCCTGCATTATTTCGCGGCCGACGATGAACTTTTGCAGGTTGCCTCCGGAAAGACTGCGCGCGATAGTCTCGGGTCCGGTTGCCTTGACGTTGAACCTGGCGATGACGGCGGTGGCGTACGCGCGCATCGCGCCGGTGCGGATGGCGCCGCGGTGGGTGAGCTCCTGGCGCCATGCCGTCAGCAGCGCATTGTCAGCGAGCGACATTTCCGGAACCGCGCCGCGTCCCAGTCGGTCTTCGGGAACGAAGGCGAGACCCAGCGCGCGCCGCTCGCCTG
>DASZZK010000160.1:0-3111 GCA_035544975.1 Casimicrobiaceae bacterium
GGTAGCAGCGCGCCAGCAGTTCCGGCTCGCCGTGAGCGCCGCCACGCCATACCGGCCCGACGGTGTGAATGACATGCGCCGCGGGAAGGCGGTAGCCGCCGGAGATCTTCGCATCACCGGTGTCGCACCCGCCCAGGCGCATGCATTCGGCGAGCAGATCAGGCCCTGCCGCACGGTGGATCGCGCCGTCGACACCGCCGCCTCCGAGCAGCGTGCTGTTGGCCGCGTTGACGATCGCGTCGACCTCGAGAGTCGTAATGTCGGCGAGGACGACATGAAGCGTAGTCATCGACAGGTGCGCAAGGATGTCTTTCGGTCGCAGTGATGGTGCGCGAGCCAGCATGGCGACGCTGTCACACGCTGCCGCTTCGGTCTATAGTAGCGTGATGGCCTCGAATCCCGTCAATACGCCGAGCGCGCCGCCCGGTCCAGCCGCCGAGGGCGCCAAGTCGCAGACCGCGAAGCCGCAGGATCGCCGACTCCGCTTGGAGGACATTCTCAAGCTGATGGTTGCCGACGGTCTGGTGTCGACGGCGCAGGCGGAAAAGCTCGCCCGCTCGCGCACCCAGCGCTTCGAGACCCCGCTCGAGTTGATCGCCGACCAGAAATGGCATTCGCTGGCGCCGCCGCGCAAGGTGATTACGCTCGATGCGCTGGTCGAATGGCTGGCCGGCAAGCTGGGTGTTCCCTATTTCCACATCGATCCGCTCAAGATCGATCTGGTTGCGGTCACCGCGACCATGTCCAACGCTTACGCGGAGCGCTACCGGATCCTGCCGGTGCATGTCGCCGGCGGAATCCTCACCGTTGCCACCAGCGAGCCCTTCGTGCGCGCCTGGGCCGACGAGCTCGAGCAGATCCTGCGCCTGCGAATCAAGCTGGTGTTCGCCAATCCGCAGGATATCCGGCGCTTCCTCGGCGAGTTCTTCAACCTCGCCCGTTCGATGAAAAAGGCCCAGGAGACGTCGAAGGGCGACATCTCGCTGGCGCGCAATTTCGAACAGCTGGTCGAGCTCGGCAAGCACGGGCAGCTCGACGCCAACGATCAGCACGTCGTCCACATCGTCGACTGGCTGTGGCAATACGCGTTCGAGCAGCGCGCGTCCGACATTCACATCGAGCCCCGCCGCGACAGCGGCGTGGTGCGTTTTCGCATCGACGGCGTGTTGCATCAGGTGTACGCGATTCCGAATCCGGTGCTGATCGCGATGACCAGCCGCATCAAGCTGCTGGCGCGGATGGAGATCGTCGAAAAGCGGCGGCCGCAGGACGGCCGCATCAAGACCATCTCTCCCGACGGGACCGAGATCGAGCTGCGCATCTCGACCATGCCGACCGCGTTTGGCGAAAAAGTGGTGATGCGTATTTTTGCGCCCGACGTCCTGGTGCGCGACTTCGAGGAGCTCGGCTTCGCCGGCGAGGATCGCGAGCGCTGGGACAAGATGATCAAGGAGCCCTATGGAATCATCCTGGTCACGGGGCCGACCGGATCGGGAAAGACGACGACGCTGTACTCGACGATGAAGCAGCTCGCGACGCCCGAGGTCAACGTCTGCTCGATCGAGGACCCGATCGAAATGATCGCTCCCGAATTCAACCAGATGCAGGTGCAGCCAGGGATCGGCGTCGACTTCGCCAGCGGTGTGCGCACTCTCCTGCGTCAGGATCCGGACATCATCATGGTCGGCGAAATCCGGGACCGCGACACCGCCGACATGGCGGTACAGGCGGCGCTTACCGGTCACCTGGTGCTCTCGTCGCTGCACACCAACGATGCGCCGACCGCGATCACCCGCCTTCTCGATCTCGGCGTTCCGCCCTACCTGATCAACTCGACGGTGATCGGTGTGATGGCCCAACGCCTGGTGCGTACGCTTTGTCCGCATTGCAAAAAGCCGGCGGAGCCGCCGGACGAAGACACATGGCGAATGCTGACGGCGCCCTTCGTCGCGGACTTGCCGCAGCAGGCGCAGAATGCCGCGGGCTGCCTGGAATGTCGGATGACCGGTTATTACGGCCGGCTAGGGCTTTACGAAATCATGACCCTTACCGCGCCGCTGCGGCATCTGATCCACAAGGAGTCGGACGATGCCAAGATCCGCGAGCTCGCTTACAAGGAAGGCATGAAGCCGCTGCGCGTTTCCGGCGCGATGAAAATCGCGCAGGGATTAACGACTCCGGAAGAAGTGGTCAAGGTCGTTCCACTGGGCTGAAGCACGCGAAGCGGATCCGGTCGCGCTTCGCCGACGCCGCGCAAGCGCCCGACGACACGTCGCCAGCCCAAGCCCGCAATCGCTCGACCTTCACGGGCGATGTCGCAGGCAATCCCTAAACGATTCCTTACTTCGGCCGTCGTCCACGCCCGTGTTCGCTGATTCGCGAACGCGCGCGCGGCGGTTCCTGACCTTTGGCGCCGGCATGCGGCGGCGCCGGGTCCGGGGTCGCCGGCGCGGTCGGATGATGGCCGAGATTCGGATCGACCGCGGGCGCGCCGTGCGTCGGGTCCGGTTTTGCGGCGGGTTTGTTTGTCTTCATGGATTTTGCCCTTGGCGGAACGTCAGAAGCTGGCGCCCGCGGCGCCGGCGCAGCGGTGGCTCACCTGAGCAATTTCCATTACTACTCCCGACCGGTTGACTCGTCTAGGTGCAAATTGAGGTGACTCGTCACTAAATCCCCGACAGGGTGTTGGCTTAAGTCTGCCGAGGCCACGACTCTAACCCATTGAATAACTTTACTTTATGCAATGTTATCCCAGGGATCGTCCTTAGCATATAGAAATTCTAAATTGTATTTAGTATCTTTAAATGCTATATTAAATTTAGAGTCTTTAAGTGCTACATCGCTGGGAACGAGGCGAATTCCATGGACTACACCGTTGCATTGCCGGCTCAACTGCGAAGCTACCTCCAAGGGCTACGCAAAGCAGCCGGCTGGTCGCAGCACGAACTCGGCACCCGAGTCGGCCTCTCCCAACGTAGCATCGCCCAAATTGAGGCGCACCCCGAGAAAGTGAGCTTCGACCGCATTCACGAGTTGCTGTCAGTGCTCGGTGCCGACTTGGTCGTCCGCACGCGTGAAGCGCGGCCCAATGAAACCGGTACCCAAGGTCCC
>DASZZK010000161.1:0-4003 GCA_035544975.1 Casimicrobiaceae bacterium
TCGATCGAGTCGGAAACGACGGGAAAGCCGAACGCCGCGTATCGATCGAGATTCTGGTTGGCGTTGATCAGCACGTCGTCGACCTGAGGGGCGAAGCGGTCCAGCGCGTGCCGCACCATCGGTCGGCCATGAAGCAGCACCAAGCCCTTGTCAATGCTGCCCATGCGCCGCCCTTGACCGCCGGCGAGCACCACGCCGCTCACTCCGCGCGCGGAAGACGAGATCAAGCGTCCGGCCGAAACCGCTCGCCGCCGGCGAACAACAGGAAGTGCTTGTTGGTCGCGCGGCCGATCATGGTGATGCCCACCTTCTGCGCGATTTCGTAGCCCATCTGCGTCAATCCCGAGCGCGATACCAGGAACGGGATGCCCATCTGCGCCGCCTTGATCACCATTTCGGACGTGAGGCGTCCTGTCGTATAGAAAATCTTGTCGCCGCCATCGACGCGGTCGAGCCACATCAGGCCGGCGATGGCGTCGACCGCGTTGTGCCGGCCGACATCCTCGACGAAATAAAGAATCTCGCTCGCGCCGTCCCCATTGGTGGCCAGCGCGCAGCCGTGAACTGCGCCCGACTGCTTGTAGATCGTATCGTGTCCACGCACCCGGTCCAGCAGCGCATACAGTGTGGCGCGGGTGAGGGCCGCGTCGGTGCGAAGCTTCACCGTATCGATTTCTTCCATCAGATCGCCGAACACCGTGCCCTGACCGCAGCCGCTGGTCGTGGTCCGCTTGCCGAGCTTCGCGTCGAGGTCCTTGAGGCCGTGCCGGGTGTTGACGACCACCGCGTTGACGTCCCAGTCGACCTGAACGGACACGATCTCGTCGAGCGAGCCGAGCAGGCGCTGATTGCGCAGGTAGCCGATCGCCAGCGCCTCGGGCGCCGCGCCCAGCGTCATCAGGGTGAGGATCTCGCGTTTGTCGACATAGAGTGTGAGTGGATGTTCGCCGGCAATCGGCGTGTCGCGAACTTCGCCGTGCTCGTCAACGGCGTGCACCGTAAACGTCGACGGCCGGGCTGCGTCGGTCAGGATCGGGCGGTAGGGAATGTCGGGCGCGTTCAATGGCCACGCTCGGCGGCGGCGGCGGTGCGCAACCATTCCATCAACGGCAACAGGTCGCGAAAATCGTCGGCGAGATCGCCGGCGAGGTCCTTCGGCGGACGCCTCTTCACGTTCACCTCGACCATCGCGAAAAAATGGCGAAGCTTGATGGCGTCGATGTGCGGCGTGTCGGCGCTGAAGCCCTTCGGCGGCCGCACCAGGGCATCCTCGTCGATAAAGCCGTCATAGGTTTTCTTGAAACGGGGATTACGCAGCATTTTGGTCAGGGTTCCCGGCTTGGCCGCGATGTAGCGCCGCACGCGTTTCAATATCTCCGGCTCCGGCCGGTAGATGCCGCCGCCTACCAGCAGCATTCCTTTGTGATCGATGTGGAAGTAGTAGCCCGGTTCCAGGCCGCGCTTCGACCGGTCACGGATCGCGGCGCTGAAATGCGTCTTGTACGGCGTCCTGTCCTTGGAAAAGCGAGTGTCGCGGTAGATTCGGAACATCGCTTTCTTCGGGTCGACCGGGCCGAGTGCGCGGTCGAATTTCTGTATGCGTGCCGTGACATCGGCGACCAGCTGCTCGAACTCCTCCCGCAGCACGTCGTACGCCGGCTTGTTCCACGCGAACCACGGCCGGTTGTTGTTCTGCTCCAGTCCGCTCAGGAACTCGAAAAGTGCTTTGAGGTGCATCCCGCGATTTACGCGAAGAAGATGATGACCGACCGCGTGCCGCGGCGCGCCTCGGTTGCCAACTTAATGATGTTTACCTATAACGTTGACAGGGCGTCGTCCCCGCTCATTTTGGTAACTGAGCGGGGACCCAGCGGCGTTGGTCCCAAAGACATTGGATTCCCGCTTTCGCGGGAATGACGACATAGGATCGACGCTATGCAACACATTTGTGTAAGGCTCGGTGGTTGCCAACTCAGTTGCCAACTTAGCCGCCGATATAGCTCATCTCGATCTTGGGCAGCGCCGCGGTCCTTTCCGAGCGAATCTCGGAATAGCGGTCGGCGCGCCGGGACCAGATCGCGGCAAGAGTGTTGATGATCTCCTCGTCCGCGCTGCCGTCCCGCAACAGGGCGCGAAGATCGTAGCCGTGAGTCGCGAACAGGCAGGTATAGAGCTTGCCGTCGGTCGCGAGACGAGCACGCGTGCAATCCTTGCAAAACGCCTGCGTCACCGACGAGATGACGCCGATTTCCCCCGCGACGGCGCCGTCCGAGTCGACGTAGCGCCACCGCTCGGCAACCTCGCCCGGATAATTCGCGCCGATCGGCTCCAGCGGAAATTCGCGTCCGATGATGCGGATGATTTCGGCCGAGGGCACCACGTCGTCCATGCGCCAGCCGTTGGTGTGACCCACGTCCATGTATTCGATGAAGCGCAGGATGTGTCCGCTATTCCTGAAATGCCGCGCCATCGGCAGGATCTCGGAATCGTTGACGCCGCGCTTGACGACCATGTTGACCTTGACCGGTGCGAGGCCGGCTGCCGCCGCGGCGTCGATGCCTTCGAGCACGCGGGAGACGGGAAAATCGACGTCGTTCATGGCGCGGAAAACGCCGTCGTCGAGCGCATCGAGGCTGACGGTAACGCGCTTGAGCCCCGCATCCTTGAGCTCGCGCGCCTTCTTGGCGAGCAGAGCGCCATTGGTCGTCAGGGTCAAATCGAGCCCGCCGATGTCGGACAGCATCGCGACCAGGCGCTCCAGATGCCTGCGCAGCAGCGGCTCGCCGCCGGTCAGGCGGATCTTTTCGACGCCGTGCGCCTTGAAGATGCGTGCCAAGCGCGCGATTTCCTCGAACGTCAGCAGCTCGGCGTGCGGCAGGAACGGATAGTCGTGGCCGAACACGTCCTTGGGCATGCAATAAACGCAACGGAAATTGCAGCGGTCGGTGACCGAGACACGCAGGTCGCGCAGCATGCGCCCCCGCGTGTCCGCGAGCGCGCCGGTCGGCTTGAACAGTGCCGCTGCGTACGGTGCAGGATCGGCGGCGCCGCGTACGATCCGGGCATCGGCGAGGGGAATGATTTTGGCCATGGAAGAGCTCGATGAATACGGGTCAATCTTAGCAGACGACGCGAGCACCTGCAGCTCTATAGTATGATGATCAGTTCACGCGAAAGATTCCTTCGAAAGTCCATGCTTCCCGCGCGGTTTCCTGTGGCTGTCGTCATCGAGCGAGTCGCTCTTTCCAACCGCTGGGCCAGCGAGCAATGGCATGTCGCCGCGGTGGAGCGCGACGACAGCCCGCGCTATCCCCCGGTCAGAATGGTCGACGATGCGACGCGCACCTGCTGGCGCTTCACCGGCCTGTCGATGGAGTTGCACGTCTCGGAGAGCGAAGGCTATTACCTCAACATTACGTCGCCGGATCCGAAGGTCTTCGTGATGTGGCGCATGGCCGACGGCCCCGCCGCCGATGCGGAACATCCGGGCGCATTTCCGGTGCTGGTCACGGTCAGCTACAACGAAGCGGCGAGATTGCTGGACGGCGGCGAGCAGGTCGACGCGACGCCGCTGTCGGCGGAGATGCTGGCGTGGATGCAGCCGTTCGTGGACGCTAATTATCGTCCCGAGCCGAAGCGCAAAGTCCGGCGCAACGCGCTCTACGAGGGCGACCAGCCTGGCGGCCGCAACGCAACCAGTAAGAGGGTGCCGTGAGCTCCAGGCCCGCTGAGGCGAACCGCTTTTCGCTGCGTCGCTGGTCGCAACGCAAGCTCGAGGCGGCGCGGACCAAAGCACGGACTCCGGTGCAAGCTCCACCGCCGGCCGATGTCGCCGCGGCCGGTCAAACGCCGGCGGGAATGGCGCACAACGCGACCGAGCCGACGGTTCCCGCATCGGTTTCCAACCCAGTTTCCACCTCAGTTTCCACCCCACCTGCCAACGCCGACCTGCCTCCGATCGAATCATTGACCATCGATTCCGACTTCGCGCCATTCTTCAAGC
>DASZZK010000162.1:0-12085 GCA_035544975.1 Casimicrobiaceae bacterium
TCCAGACCCGCGAGGTCGCGCTGACACCATTCACCGACCTCGTCGTCGGCGGCAAAGGGGTGGTGATCTATGCGCCGGTGTTCGACGGAGACACTCTGCGCGGCATTGCCGCGGGCGTTCTGGGGAACGGCAACTGGCTGCGCTCGTTGCTCGATGGGCGCTTCGCGGATCACCACGTCGCCCTGGTCGAAGACGGCCGCGTCGTTCAGTCGGTCGAGGCTGATGCGCCGCCTGCTCAAGGCGCGTGGTCGCAGGAGTTGCCGCTCGATGTTCACAACGTCCACTGGATATTGCGGGTCACGCCAACACTGGACTCCTTGCGCCGCGCCGCATCCGGTCTGCCCGAAGTCGCGCTCGCGTTGGGCATCCTGCTCGCCACGCTGCTCTCTCTCCTCACCTATTTTTTCCAGACCGCCCGCCGCCGCGCGCGCGACCTGAAGCTCACGAACCTGCGCTTGCAAAGCGACATCGAGCGCCGCTATGCGATCGAACAGGAGTTGCGCCAGAGCGAAAGCCGCACGCAGCTAATCATCAACGCGGTCAAGGACTGCGCCATTTTCATGCTCGACGGCGACGGTCGCATCGCAAGCTGGAATCGGGGTGCTCAGGCGCTGAATGGATACGCTGTCGAGGAAGTGATCGGCAAGCCTTTCTCCATGCTCTACCCCTCGGACCGGTCACTGCCGGTGGAGGACGAGCTCGCCATCGCGGCGCGCCGCGGATGGTTCGAGGAAGAATGCTGGCATCTGCGCAAGGACGGCAGCCGCTATTGCGCGGACGACATGATTTCCGCCATGCGCGAGGAGAATGGCCGGCTGCAGGGTTTCTCGATGGTCACGCGCGACGCGACTCAGCGCATCGAGCTGCGCGAACAGACCGAGCGCTCGCGCGACTTCTATTTCGCCTTGTTCTCCGATTTTCCGAATCTGGTCTGGCGCTCCGATAGTGCCGGTGCTTGCGACTACCTGAACAAGGCATGGCTCGACTATACCGGGCGCGCACGCGACGCCGAGCTTGGAGACGGTTGGCTGGACGGCGTTCATCCCGAGGATCGGGAGCGCTGGCAGGAGTCATATTCGACGGCCTTTGCCGCGCGCCGCCCGTTTGAAGTGGAATTTCGGCTGCGCCGCGCCAATGGCGAATATGGCTCCATGATCTGCGTCGGGCGGCCGTACCACGACATGAAGGGTGGCTTCTCGGGTTATCTCTGCTCCTGCTACGACAACAGCGAACGCCGCGCCATGGAGATCGCGCTCAGGGAAAGCGAGCAGCGCTACGAGGGAATGACGTCCAACGTTCCGGGGATGGTGTTTCAATTGGTCCGCGATCCGAACAATCGGTCCACATTTGCGTACGTGAGCCGCGGCTCCGAAGCGCTTACCGGCCTGCCCGAAGCCACGGTTCGCGCCGATGCATCCGCCTTTATCAATCTCATTCCCCCGGATGAGCGGCCCCACTTCATGGCGACACTCGAGGCTTCGGCCGCGCATATGACCGCTTGGAACTGGAGCGGTCGGCTGAGAACGCCGCACGAGCTCGCCGAACGATGGATCAATATCCGCGCCAGGCCTCGCCGCGGAGATCATGGCGACGTCTTGTGGGACGGCCTCGTCTACGACGATACGGCGGCGCGGCTCGCGCAGCGCGAGCTCGAACGCTCGCGCGAGGAGTTGCGCTCATTGTCGCGACACCTTCAGTCGGTCCGGGAGGAAGAAAAGGCGCGCATTGCACGGGAAGTTCACGATGAGCTCGGGTCCACGCTGACCGCGCTGCGTATGGACCTGGACTGGATGGGAGAGCGGCTGCCGGTGGAGATGGAGCCACTGCGCGAGAAGCGCTCGGCAATGGTCAAGCTGGTCGAGGCCGCCGTCGCCGCGACGCGCAAAATCGTCACCGACCTGCGCCCGAGCATCCTGGACGACCTGGGCCTCGCCGCGGCGGTGCGCTGGCAGGCCTCCGAGTTCCAGAAACACACCGGCATCCCGATCGAGGTCAAAGCCCCGGACGCAAACGGCAAGATCCAGCGCGATACCGCGCTCGCCCTGTTTCGCATTTTCCAGGAAACACTGACCAACGTGGCACGGCACGCCAAGGCAACCCGTGTCTGGGTCGATCTGACCGTCACCGAGGAGGGTTACGTATTACAGGTTCGCGACGACGGCATGGGAATGAACGAAGCGGACCTGGTGAAGGCAACTTCGCACGGCCTGCGGGGCATGCGCGAACGAGCGCAGCAATTCGGCGGCGATGTTTCGGTATCGAGTCAGCCGGGCCAAGGGACCACACTCGTCGCGTCGATGCCGGCGCCGCGACAACCCGATCGACGCCAACGCGTACGCGAATAAGGCGACACGAAGCGTCGCCTTATTGGGGGGCGGCGTGCGGCAGTTCCGCGCTCCCGTGCCGCAGCGTGCTGGAGCCCTGACTAGAGCAATGGGGTTCGGCGAACGACGGCGTAGGAAATTTCCATGCTTCCCAGCCAGCGATCTCGCTCGCCGCGTGCCCGAAGGGCCTGATCGCCCGTCCACCTTCCGAGCCACTCCTCGACGGTGCCGAGAAGGCGCCGCCACTCGCCACCGAGGCGAGCGCGGCTCATGGTCTGGTCCCGCAGACCGGGGACGGACAAACGTATGTCACTCTATGACATCTTGACCGTCAGCTGATCGACGACACGCTTCACGCCCGATGTCGAGCTCGCGATCTGTTTCGCGCGTTCGCGCAAATCGGCGTTGTCGACAGTGCCCGACAGCGTCACGGTCGCGCCGTTGGTATCAACGTTGATCTGCAGCGTCGTGAGACCCGGTTCGGCCAGGATCGCCGCCTTCACCTTGGCGGTAATCGCCGCGTCTTCCGTAACGGTCGCAGTCTTGTCGGCGGCGTTGCTTACCTTGGCCTCAATCTTGTCGCCGGCCCGGTCCATCGTGGCGGTCGTAGAGCCCGACGGCGCACGCTGGTCGCAACCCACCATGAGCAGAGCTCCGGCGGCAAGCGCGACGAGAAGAGTAGAGGGTCGATTTGTGATCTTCATGGTTTGCTCCTTCAGTAATGGGCGCGAAGCGCCGGGACCCGTTGCGGCGGCTAGCTGTGCTGCTGCGAGCCTGTCTCCCAATAGGGTTTGGTTCCGAAAAAAGAATGTACGAGCACCGCGCACTCATGATCGAGCAGATTTGGCATCGCCTCGGCCTGCATTGAAGGCGCTCGCTCTATCCAGTCGCGAAGCGCGTTGACGCACAAATGTTTTCCTTCGCTGTCGAGGTGCATTGCGCTCCAGGGAATCGCGATCACGCGCTCGCTCCATTGCGGCGCTCGATTCAGCGCCACGACACCATATGCAAGTTGGCCCGTGTGGAGGTCGAACATGACGTCGGCCAGGGTTCCGATGCACTCCTTGTGGCTATCGGTCACCGTCAACCCCAGCAACTCGTTGCTGCCAACGATACCTCGTGCGCTGCACCCGGCACTGACCTGTGGCCCGGTCGCTCGATGCTTCGTCTCGGCAATGACCATTCGTTGTTTCCTCCACGCTGTTTGGCAGCGGATTGAGTTTGCCTGCGACATTGAAAATGCGGTATCGGCCGCAGGCTGTTTATCGCGTCGGAAAATGACGGCCGCGCTATAAGCGCGCGTCCTACATCGGTGCTGGCGGGCTGGGGATGGTGAGCGCGGGCGATTCGCGCTAGGCGGCGAGCAAAATACCGGAGCCCGGAGTTTGCAAGGTCACCAGGCTCGTACCCGGCGCCGCGAAATCGATCAAGGGACTCAATCGCCGCGTCCGCGCCGCCCCGAAAAAAGTCGCGAACGCTACTTCGGCGGCGTCGCTGCCGGTGCCTATCCGAACGATTTCATCGAGCGGCGACAACTCCGTCGGGTCAAAAAGGTACCACCGATCACCCAGATAGACTTCGAAGACGGCGTGAAAGTCGGGTGGAGGATCGCTGTAGCGCGCGTAGCCGGTGACGAAGCGCGCAGGAATGTTGAGCGCGCGGCAGAGCGCAATCGCCAAGTGGGAGAAGTCGCGGCACACACCGGCACGGTTGGCCAGCACGTCTCGCGCGGTAGTCAGCGGGGACGAGGTGCCAACCTCGTACGCGATATTGTCGCGGATCCATTGGCAAATCGCCTGCACGCGGCGATACCCGCCGGGAAGTTGCCCGAACTCGCGGCAGGCGAGCGCAAAAAGTCGATCGGCCTCGCAATACTTGCTCGCCCTCACATATTGCAGGATTTCGCCCGGTAGCAGCGCCAAGGGCGTTTCCGGCGCGTCGACATTGATTTCGGGCTGCTCCAGGTCGACGGTCGCCAGATAACGCATGTTCAGTCGCCCGGGCGGCACATCGAGCCGGAAAAAACGATTGATCCTGCCCCCATCGGTAAACTCGTCGATGACGACATTCGGCTGCGCCACGATCGATTCCGCGCGTACGACTTGCGCCGAAGTCGTCGGAACCCCGAGATTAAAGACGAACAGCGTCTGTTGCGTCACGTCGTACTCGATTTCGCAATCGATATGAAAGGATTTCATTTCCGGCTCATCAATTTTCTTTTTGGACGCAAAGAGGCACGCTCGATCCGCCTTATTTCGCGATCTGCCGCGGGAGGTCCTGGAGCAGGTCCGCCAAGTCGTCGGCGTGTTCTTCTTCCTTGGCTTGAATCTCCTCGATCATGCGTCGCGTAGTGCCATCGAAGGGCGCAAAAAAAGCGGCCATTTCACGGTAGCTGTCGATCGCGATGCGCTCTGCCACCAGGTCTTCCTTGATCATGTCGACCAGGTCCTTGCCCTCGACATACTCGGAGTGGCTGCGGCTCAGCAATCCGTCCGGCGACAGATTCGGCGCGCCGCCCAACTGCACGATTCGCTCCGATATAAGGTCCGCGTGCTGCTGTTCTTCGCCTGCATGTTCCAGAAACTCCTCTGCAACGGGGCCGGCATGAATACCCTTGGCCATGAAATAGTGGCGCTTGTATCGAAGCACACAAACGATCTCGGTCGCGAGCGCTTCGTTGAGGACCTTGATCGCGGTCTCGGTGTTGCCGCCGTAACCCGCCGTTACGGCGCCTCCCTCGATGTGCTGGCGCGCTCGCTGGCGCAATGTTTTTACGTCGGTGAGAAACGGCGTGTCTTTCACGGCTGCTCCTTGGTCGATGTTTACGTGCGGCAAGCTGAAGGACTCCAACCGCAATTATATCGAGCATGAATCATGCCCGATTGTTTCCGCGTGACGAGTGCACCGGCGCTGGTACAAAACGCTGCGCCATCGTAGTAATTTCTACAAAGCGGCGCAAGAATGACGACTTGGCCCGCGCCGAATGTCGCGCCGAAGCGACTCGACTCCGAAGTCTTGACTTCGCGGCGCCTTCCAACCCGACGCGTGCGCAGCGAAAGCGTGGCCCCATCGTATGGTCGCTCGCCTCGATTGCGTCTATGATCGGTCCATTGCGTTTGCGCAACGCGAGAGCATGGCCGACGCCGAATTCGCCACCCTGATCCACGCCCACCGCGGATATCTGCTGCGCGTCGCGGTATTGCAGCTTCGGGACGGCGATCTCGCCGAGGACGTGGTTCAGGATACGCTGCTGGCGGCGTTGCAAGGCGCTGGCGGATTTTCCGGGCGGTCGAGCCTCAAGACCTGGCTCACGGGCATACTCAAGCACAAGATCGTCGACGCCATCCGCAAGAAGGGGCGCGGACCGATCATCTCGTCGCTCGATGAGGAATGCCAGATCGACGATTTCGATGCCCTATTCGATGAGTTGGGCCATTGGGATAATCCGCCCGCGACCTGGGGCGACCCCGAGGGGGAGCTTTCGCGACGCCAGTTTTTCGATGTCGTCGATTTCTGCCTGGAAAAGCTTCCGCCCAACACCGCCCGCGTCTTCATGATGCGCGAGGTGATGGAGCTGGACGGGGAAGAGATTTGTAAGGAACTCAGCATCACCTCGACCAACCTCTGGGTCATTCTCTATCGGGCCAGGGTGGCCCTTCGCCAGTGTCTGGAGCAAAACTGGTTCGCGCAAGGCGGCCGGACGGCGTAAGCGCGGCCGCATTCCACTATGGGTCGACTCATTTCATGCAAGGACGCGAGCCGCTTGATCTCGCAAATCCAGGAAGGGCACGTGCCGCTCGGCCAGCGCTTGCTCGTGCGGCTGCACCTGATCTGGTGCGAGGCGTGCAAGCAGTTCGAGCGGCAGATACGCTTCCTGCGCGTTATGATGCGTCATTACAGACAGTAAGCGCCCGCTTCGTCGACCTAGCGATGACCTCCATTACGGTAAACGGCGCCGCCTACATTTGCCGGATACCCTCGCAGCGGGTTTCTGATCTCGTCCGCGATCTTTCCCTCGAAGGCAAGCGCATCGCCATCGAACGCAACGGGGAGATCGTTCCCAGGAGCAAGCATGCGGCGACCGTCCTCGTCGATGGGGATAAAATCGAGGTCGTTGCCGCGGTTGGCGGCGGCTAGCGATTCCCGCATATGAACGCTCCCAACGACACACTCGCGCGGACCCACGATCATGATCCGCTGGTCATCCACCATGATGACCCACTGGTCATCCACCATGACCCGCTGGTCATCGCCGGTCGCGCCTATCGTTCACGCCTGCTGGTCGGGACCGGGAAGTACAAGGACTTCGAGGAGACGCGTGCGGCGATCGACGCCTCGGGTGCCGATATCGTTACCGTCGCTATTCGTCGGACCAACATCGGGCAGAACGCGAACGAACCGTCGCTGCTCGATCATCTGCCGCCGTCGCAGTTCACGCTGCTACCGAACACCGCGGGCTGCTACACCGCAGACGACGCAGTGCGCACGCTCAAGCTCGCACGCGAGTTGCTCGACGGACACAAGCTCGTGAAGCTCGAAGTACTTGGCGACACCCGGACGCTCTTTCCGAACGTTCGGGAAACGATACGCGCCGCGGCGACGCTCATCAGGGACGGCTTCGACGTCATGGTGTACACCTCCGACGACCCGATCATCGCGCGCGAGCTCGAAGCCATCGGTTGCGTCGCGATCATGCCTCTCGCGTCATTGATCGGCTCGGGCATGGGCATTCTCAATCCCTGGAATCTCAAGCTCATCATCGAGCAAGCGAAAGTGCCGGTGCTGGTCGATGCCGGCGTGGGCACCGCGTCGGACGCAGCGGTCGCGATGGAGCTCGGCTGTGCGGGCGTGTTGATGAACACCGCGATTGCTTCGGCGCAAAGGCCCGTCCTGATGGCAAGCGCGATGAAAAAAGCGGTCGAAGCCGGGCGCGAGGCCTACCTGGCCGGGCGCATGCCGCGCAAGTCGTATGCTGCCAGCCCGAGCTCGCCGACTGGCGACCTCATTGGCTAAAGAGTGGCTACTGAGCGGCTGACTTAGCGGCTGATTTGGCGGCTGATCGCACCGCTCCACTTCGAAAGTCGCCCATGCTGCGTTCGTGCGCTCTTGCTGCGGCAATGAGCTGGATTTCGCTCACGGTTGGCGCCACGCCGCTCGCGCAGCAGGAAATCGTGACCCTGTGCGGCAACGCCGAAGACCCCGCCCACTGCGGGCGATTGATCGAAGAAGTTCAACTGAAGCGCTTACCCAATCTTGCCCGCCGCGAGGGTAACGCGCTCCTGGTTTCGCTCTACCCTTCAGGCACCGCGACATTTACCGACAGCGACGAACCGGTCAATGGCCGCTCGTACAGTCTCTGGGATTTTCTCGACCCCATCAACGCGGTGGTTCTTTATTCGACGGCGGGAGAGTCGATCAGCTTCATCGTCCTGAGGCGAACGACCAATCGCCGCTTCGAACTTCCTGCGGAGCCGCAGCTCTCGCCGGACCGCCTTCGCTTCGTTACCGCCGATGTATGTCCGAGCCGCTGCGTCAACGAAATTGCGGTGTGGCGCGTCTCGCCGGAGTCGCTGCGGAAAGAACTCGTGTGGACGCCGGGCGAGGCCTGGTCGGATGTGGCGGCGACGTGGAAGGACTCGAACACGCTGGCGATCGAGTACACGCCCGCCGGCTCCGACAAAGCCGCCATTGTCGAACGGAAGCTTGCGGATCCGGTGTGGAAGCGCGTCGCGCCCAACTGATGGCGGTTAACGGCCCGGCAACGGCTTGTCGTCATCGCCCGATTCGAAGCTTCGTGCTGCGTCAGGGGCGATTTTCGCCGGCGCAGCAGCGTGCGTACGAGTCGCTGCTTCCGCGCTTCGGGATTGCCTTCGCCGCCGCCCCGCTGGACCTCGCTCGTGTTTTCGGTCGGACGAGCCCGAAGATCCTGGAAATTGGCTTCGGCATGGGCGAGACGACGGCGGCGATTGCGAAAGCGCGGCCCGGCGACGATTTTCTCGCCATCGAAGTGCACAGTCCAGGCGTCGGAAGCCTGCTCAAGCTGATCGAGCAGGAAAAGCTTGCCAACGTCCGCATCATCCAGCACGACGCGATTGAGGTCGTCGAATACATGCTCGCGCCGGGCACCTTGGCGGGGGCACACGTTTTCTTTCCCGATCCCTGGCCCAAAAAGAGGCATCACAAGCGGCGGCTCCTTCAAGGCGCGTTCGTGCACGCACTCGCCGAACGGCTGGAGTCACGGGGCTATCTGCACGTTGCCACCGATTGGGAGGATTACGCCGCCGAGATCCTGGAAACGCTGCGCGCCGAGCCGCTGCTCGCCAACACGGGCCCGGATTTTTCGCCGCGCCCGGAGTATCGTCCGCTCACGAAGTTCGAACGCCGCGGCATGAAGCTCGGTCACGGTGTCTGGGACCTATTGTTCGAGCGGCGCTGACGCCGCGGCATTACGGGCTGCGTCAGCGGCGATTGGGGTCGCGCGACAACGCGATGAGACTGCTGATCGCGCTCCGCGCGAGGTCGCGCGAGAAATGCTTGCGGATGTTCCGGAGCCCGCCCTCGGATAGCGTGTTCCACAGCTCCTGATCGCGATATGCGTGCGCTACGGCGTCGGCAAAACTTTCCGGATCGTCACCGACCAGCACGTCGACGCCGGGAGTGAGTTGCATACCTTCGATCGACGGCGTGGTGGCGACGACGGGCAGACCGTAGCTCATCGCCTGATTGACCTTGCCCTTGACGCCGGCGCCGTAGCGCAGCGGCGAGACCGAAAGCCGGCAGCCGGTGAGATAGGGCGTCAGGTCGGGCACATGGCCGGCGATCACGAGATCCTCGGCGGCCAGCGCCTTGATGGTCGCGGGGGGGTCCATCCCCACGATATACGTTTTCACGCCGGGAAGGCGTTCGCGCAACCGCGGCAGGATTTCGATGCCGTACCAAAGGATCGCATCGGTATTCGGGGGATGTTGAAAACCACCGATGAACAGCAAGTCCTCGCGCTCGGCAAAAGGTTTATCGCCGCCCGTTGGCTCGTGTATGGTCGAAAGGAGCATCACCTGCGCGTCCGGCTCGAGACTTTCCAGAAGCTCCTTCTCGAACGGGCTCACGACCAGCGTCAAGTCGGCCTTGCGTATCAATGCCAGCTCTTCGTTGCGCTTGGCCTCCGCAGCGCGCTTCGCCGTGGGGGTCGCAGTAAGCTCGGCCAAACGCTCCTCGCGCAGGAAATGCAGGTCGACCGTGTCGAACACCACCAGCGCGTGCGGCGCGAAAGCCCGAACCGCATCGATGTGCTTCGCCGCGATGTAATGCCGCGACAGGATCACGACATCGAACTCTCCGCCGCGCGTTCCGAGCAGCATCGATATCGAGCGCTGATACGGGTGGAATTGCACCTCGACGCCCAGTTGCTGCAGCGCCATCACATAGGGCTGGCGATACTCGAGATTGTCGGCCGCGAAGGTGACCTTGCAGCCCAGATTCACCAGAATTTCCGTGATCTGCTGCATCCTCATAGACCCCGCGTCCCGGTCGGGCGTCAGCATGCAGGCGTCGATCACCAGCACGCGGCGCTTCGCCCAACGGTCGCGTTCGAGCTCGGGCGCGACGCCGTTGGGCCGGTGCGAGGCAAGCGCGTGCGCCCACTTGGCCGCAAACGTGCTTTGATTCACGGCCTGGTGACGCTTCACGCCTGTCGTCACGTCGGTGCCCGATGTCGCGCCTTCGAAATGAGCGACCACGGCGGACGGCTGGAATAAGACCTTGCGCCCCGCGGCGCGCACCGCGAATGCGAGATCCACGTCCTCGTAATAGGCCGGCGCGAAGCGCTGATCGAACCCACCCAGTTGCGCGAACAACTGAGCGGGGATCGCAAGACAGGCACCTGAACAGTAGTCCACCTCGCGGACGTAGTTGTATTCGGGCTTGTCCGGGTCGTCATTTCGACCGTAGTTCCACGCTGAGCCATCGCGCCAGACAACGCCTCCGGCTTCCTGCAGCCTGCCGTCCGGATAGATGAGCTTGGCGCCGACCAACCCGGCGTCCGGGTGGCGCTCCAAGATCGCCAGCATCGCATCGAGCCAGCCCGCGGTCGCGATGGTGTCGTTGTTGAGGAAGACGAGGATCTCGCCGTGCGAAACCCCGGCGGCGCGATTGCAGCTGCCGACAAAACCGAGGTTGGTGTCATTGCGCACGAAGCGCACCCCGCTGACGGCGGAAAGTGCCGCCTGCGCCGGTTCCGGCGAGGTGTCGTCGAGAATTACGATCTCGTAGTTCCCTGCCTGCGTGTTGGCGTGCACGCTTGCGAGGCAGGTGTAGGTGAAAAGCGGCGTCCCGTGGACCGGGATGATGATGCTGACGCGCGGATTCGGGCACGGCACGAACGCCAGCGGCGCGATTTCCGACGCCTGCGCGAAGCGTTGACCGGTCGAAGGAACGAATCGGCGAGAGCGCGTAAGCCTGCGTGCGACCCTTCGCGCCAGCGCGGCGGCGCCCTCATCGCGGAGAATGGACAAGGCGATCCCGGCGTAACGAGGCGTCTGTTGAACCGACACCCAGCGTGCGCGCAGGCGTGCGAGCGCGATCTTGGCGCGATGTACGCTGCGCCGAAGCGGTGCGCTCGCGCGCCAGACAGTGCTCGTCTCCAGTTCGTTGATCCGCGCCTGCGTCGCCGTGAGCTGCGTCTCGACTCTGCCGACGTGCAGCTGGGTGGCAACTTGCTCTCTCAGCGCGGTGAGAAGCTGCGCCGCAAGTACCTCTCGATCGAGTTGCCCGCGGCCGCGTATGGCTCGAAATTGCTCGAGCTCGGCATCGGCCACTGCAACGCGTCGCTTGAGCTCGGCCCGCGCTTCGCCGTGTCCGCGTTCGACGCCCGCACTATAAAGTTGCGGCATCGACATCTGCGAGTCCGCGATGGGGTCCACGGCAAGATACCAGTGTCGCGCGTCGAGCGGCGGCAGCTCCACGGCAGCCGCGCGGGCGCGGGGCAACGCCGGCAAAGGCGCAAGATAGATCGCCAGATAACGCTCTTGATCTGTCATGTGATCGCGATTCGGGAAAGCGATGCACGCGCGCTCGAGCCGAGCGCGCCCGCCTTGAGCAACGCCTCGTTCCATTCGGCGGCCGTCGCGTCCCATCGCACCGCCACTGCGCGCGGGTGGCCCGATGCGCGCTCGGGAAGCGCACCCAGCGCGGAAAACACGATGGCGGTGCCGGCGGCGAGCGCGGCCGAAAGCGTGTACGAGTAAGTCTCCGGTATCTGCGCCGGAAACCAGATCACGTCGGGGCGTTCTGCGGCGATGAGAGTCGCCAGCTCTTCGTCCGCATATTGACCGTGGATGGACAGCGGTGCATCGGGCCACTGCGGCACTGCCTCGGTGGTAGTGCCGAGAACACGAAATGACAAGGGCAGGCGGCGCGCGCGCGCATCGGTGGCACAGGCGGCGACGACTCGAAGGCCTTTTTCCGGCGAAAGATTACCCAGAGTCGCTACCCGGGTAATCCTGCCTGGCTCGATGAACGGCACTTCGGGATGAGGCATCACCAATGCATCGACATCGGGGAAATAGCGCGCGATGCGCTGCGCGACGTCGCGGGAGGGTGCAAGCACGCGGTCGGCACCGCGCAGCAGTTGGCCCAGCGCGCCGCGCCACGCGGTGATGTCCATTCCCCACTGCCCGGGCCGCAGCGTGAGACACGCGGCGCAGCCGAGCGCGTCAGGCTCACCGCAATAGCGCCCATCCTCGGCATTGAGGTGATATTGCGGG
>DASZZK010000163.1:0-3203 GCA_035544975.1 Casimicrobiaceae bacterium
GCTAAAGCATGCTGCTCTTGATCGACAATTACGATTCGTTTACCTACAACCTGGCGCAATACCTGGGTGAGCTGGGCGCCGACGTGCACGTGCATCGCAACGACGCGATCAACCTGGAGCAGGTCGCTGCCTGGCAGCCGGAGAAGATCGTCATCTCGCCGGGGCCTTGCACGCCCAGCGAAGCCGGCATCTCGGTGTCGCTGGTGCAGCGGTTCGCGGGCCAAATTCCCATCCTCGGCGTGTGCCTCGGACACCAGGCCATCGGCCAGGCTTTCGGCGGGCGCATCGTCCGTGCGGGGCGCGTGATGCACGGCAAGCTCTCTTCCATCGCCCATCGAGGCGAGGGCGTATTCGAGGGCCTGGCCAATCCGTTCACCGCGACCCGCTATCATTCGCTGGTGATCGAACGTGGCAGCATTCCCGAATGCCTGGAGATCACGGCGGAAAGCGACGACGGTGAGATCATGGGTGTGCGTCATCGTGAATTTGCGGTCCAGGGCGTTCAGTTTCACCCGGAAGCGATATTGACAGAGCACGGTCACGCGCTGTTATCGAACTTCCTGAAAATTCCGCAGTAGCAACTTAGGAACGACCATGCCGATCGATATCCAGGACGCGCTCCAGCGCACCATCGAGCACCGCGAGATCTTTCACGACGAAATGCTTTCGCTGATGCGCAAGATCATGAACGGCGAAGCGTCGCCGGTGATGATTGCGGCCTTTACCGTGGGCTTGAGGGTGAAAAAGGAAACCGTCGGCGAGATCGCCGCCGCGGCGCAGGTCATGCGCGAATTCGCGACCAAGGTCGAAGTGCCCGACCGGGATAATCTGCTCGACATCGTCGGCACCGGCGGTGACTCGGCGCACACCTTCAACATCTCCACTGCGGCGATGTTCGTCGCCGCCGCGGCCGGAGCGCGCATCGCCAAGCACGGCGGACGTTCGGTGTCATCCAAGTCGGGCAGCGCCGACGTGCTCGAGGCGCTGGGCGCCCAGATCATGCTCAAGCCGGGAGAGGTCGCGCAATGCATTGCCGAGACGGGCATCGGCTTCATGTTCGCGCCGAGCCATCACAGCGCGATGAAGCACGCGGCGCCGGTGCGCAAGGAGCTCGGCATCAGGACCATCTTCAATATCCTTGGACCGCTGACCAATCCTGCCGGCGCGCCGAACCAGCTGCTGGGCGTGTTTCATCCGGACCTGGTCGGCATCCTGGTGCGCGTGCTGCAGCGGCTCGAAAGCAAGCATGTCCTGGTTGTCTACGGCAAAGACGGCATGGACGAAGTGTCGCTCGGCGCCGCGACGCTCGTCGGCGAGTTGAAGGACGGGCAGATACGCGAGTACGAGATTCATCCCGAGGACTTCGGCCTCAGAATGATCTCCAATCGTGGCCTCAAGGTTGCCGATGCGGTGGAATCCAAGGCGATGCTGCTCGAGGCGCTCGCCAATATCGAGGGCACGCCGCGAGAGATCGTCATCCTCAACGCCGGCGTTGCGCTCTACGCCGCGAACGTTGCCAGCTCGATCCCCGAAGGCATCGAACGCGCCCGCGCAGCCGTTGCATCGGGCGCCGCGCTGCAGAAGCTCGAGCAGTTCGTTGCAGTAACCCGGAAGCTGGCGGGCTCGGCGCCTTGAACGCGACTTCGCAGCCTGACCCGCGCGGGAGCGCGGACGGCCTCGTCTTTCGCGTCGCCACCACTGCCGACCTCTCGCAGCTCGCTTTGTGGAACCAGCAGCTGATCGAAGACGAGGGCCACGACAATACGATGAGCCTCGAAGAGCTTGCGGCGCGCATGCGCACCTGGCTGACGACGGAATATCAGGCGATGGTTTTCGAGGGCCCAGCCGCGCCGACGCCCGCGGCGTATGCCTTGTTTCGCCGCACGCCGGAATGGATACACCTGCGGCAGTTTTTCGTGGCGCGGGACCGGCGCCGGCGCGGCATAGGAGCGCGCGCCGTCGCGCTGCTCCGCGCGGAGGTATTCCCTCCCGGCAAATCGGTTATCGTCGAGGCGATGGCGTGGAACCACGCCGCGCTTTCGTTTTGGCGAGCAGTGGGATTTGCCGACCGCTATGTCGGGCTCGAGTCGCGTCCGGAGGAGTCCACTCAGCGTTCATCGCGCAGCCTCTCGCCGTGACCACCCGCGACATCCTCACCCGGATTCTTGCCACCAAGGCCAAAGAGCTTGCCGCAGCGGAGGCAGCGATCCCCTTGAGCGAGATGCGCGCACGCGCAGGATCGTCGCCCAAGCCTCGAGATTTCGCCGGGGCGCTCCGCGCCAAGATCGCTTCGGGACGCTCCGCCGTGATCGCGGAGATCAAGAAGGCGAGCCCGAGCAAGGGCGTGTTGCGGCCGATCTTCGATCCGGCCGCTGTCGCCGGACGTTACGAAGCCGGGGGAGCGGCGTGTCTTTCGGTGTTGACCGATCGCGATTATTTCCAGGGACGGCCGGAACATCTGAACGCGGCGCGCGAGGCTTGTTCGCTGCCGGCACTGCGCAAGGATTTTCTAATCGACGAGTACCAGGTTCTGGAGTCGAGAGCGCTGGGCGCCGATTGCATTTTGTTGATCGTTGCCGCGCTCGACGATGCGCGGCTGGCTGCCCTCGAAGCTTCCGCGCACGAGCTTGGCATGGGCGTTCTGGTCGAAGTCCACGATGGATCGGAGCTGGACCGCGCGCTCAAGCTTTCGACACCCTTGATCGGAATCAACAATCGCAACCTGCGCACGTTCGACGTCTCGCTGGAGACGACGCTCGACCTGCTGCCGCGTATCCCAGCCGACCGCCTGGTGGTCACCGAGAGCGGCATCCTCGCTCCGGCAGACGTCGCCCGCATGCGCGCTCGCGGCGTACACGCGTTTCTGGTCGGCGAGGCATTCATGCGCGCCGCGGACCCGGGCGCCGCGCTGGCCACGCTCTTCGCATGAGGGCTTGACCCGGCACCTTTGCTATCATTCAGCGCCGGGCTCGAATGGCATCGAGGTCGCCCGAGCATCCCGGCGGACAAGTCCATCAACCGCGCGTCCCGTCAAAGGTCCCTAATGTCGGCGATCGCTGTCGAGAACGTCAGCAAGCACTGGACCACCGCAAGCGGGCAGGTTCGCGCCGTCGACGGCATTTCCTTCGCGCTCGAGCCGGGAACGCTCAATGTGCTTCTCGGGCCTTCGGGCTGCGGCAAGTCGACCACGCTGCGGCTCATCG
>DASZZK010000164.1:0-2204 GCA_035544975.1 Casimicrobiaceae bacterium
AGTCGCGAACCCAGTCGATAAGGCGCTGGTGCCGGACATACGGCGGCGCGTTGATGAAAGGAGCTGCGGAAACGGCAAGAGCGGGAATCGGATCGGGGTGATTCATGAGGGACGTCGGAGATCCGATGCGTTGCGCGCCCACTGCTGCGCCAACGTCGGCCGGTCGCTATCGTGAGAAGGGCAGCAACTGTAGCACGCGAAGAACGGGCGCGTTAAGAGTGCCTCGGCGTCGAATCGGTCAGGCCACTGGGCCGCGCGACTTCGGCGCACCTCGTCGCCGGCGCCGACGTTGGCGCAGCCACGAGAACAGCGGCCCGGTGCAGGTAAGCAGGAGCATCACCCGCGTGACGTGAAACGAAGTGACCATCGGCACTCCCAGTTCCAGCACTTGGGCGGTCACCGCCATCTCGGCGATCCCGCCGGGAGCGGTCGCAAGTATCAAGGTCGCCGGATGTATTCCGGTGAGCCGCGCCATGAACAGCGCGAACAGAACGGAAATGCCGATCGCCACCGCCACCGTCGCCACGACCGCGGCGATAAAACGCGGCGCTCGCGCAAGAAAGCTGCGATTGAATCGCGAGCCCAGCGCGCACCCGAGCAGCAATTGCGCGCCGTTGAGCAACTCCCGCGGCATCGCCGAGGTGCTCACGCCGGCAATGGTCAGCGGAATCGTTACCACCAGCGCGCCCAGCACGAAGGCATTGGGAACGTTCAAGCGCGCAAGGAGCAGGCCTGCGGCCGCGGTCACCGACAACAACGCTGCCAGCGCGGGCCAGCGAACTTCGCTGCTCGCGGCCAGAAAGGGGTCGGCCCCGTGCAAGCCCAGCGCCGCGAACGCTGACGGAATGATAACCACCACGATCAGGATTCGAAACGATTGCGCCGCCGCGACCTGGTCGACCCGCGCGCCGAAGCGCTCACCCAGCACCGCCATCTCCACCGCGCCGCCGGGTACGCTCGCGAATACCGCGGTCGTCCGATCCGTCCCTCCGAGGATCGACAGCAGGTAGCCGCAAAAGTAACCCAGCGCGATCGCAAATATCGCGCCGAGAATCAGCAACCACACGAACCCGCCGACGCGCTGCGCGACCATCGGAGAGAAGTACAAACCCAGAGCGGTGCCGATGAGCCATTGACCGACCTGCCGTCCGCCGGGCACCGCGTCGACCGGCCAGCCCGCCACGCGCGTGGCCGCCACCGCGACCAGCGGCCCCAGTATCCACGGCAGAGGCGTGTGCAAGGCGACGCAGGCAAGCGCCGCTGCAAGCGCCACTGCGAGGCCGCCAGCCACGGGAACGAAATCGCGCAGCACGGTCATGCGCACGTCGCGGCAAACTTTCGCCGGTAAGGTATGTCAAGCTCTACACGACCTTGTTCGGCGCTACCATCGGCACTTGCGGACCGGCACCGTGCGATCAGCGAAAGATCGCGTATCGACGACGGCGCCGGAACATGCTCCGAATGCAAAGGTACCAGGCAGCGATCATGCATGAAGCTTACTCGTCTCACTTGCGGCAAATCGTCGATGGAATCCGCGCTGACGGCTTCTATAAAACCGAACGCGTCATCGAGAGTCCGCAGTCGCCGGAAATTCGAGTCAACGGCACGGACGGGGTGCTCAATCTCTGCGCCAACAATTATCTGGGGCTCGCCGATGATCCGCGCGTGGTGAAGGCCGCACAAGAGGCGCTCGGGCAGTGGGGCTTCGGCATGGCCTCGGTGCGCTTCATCTGCGGAACCCAAACGGTGCATAGGCAGCTCGAGGCGGCGTTGAGCAAATTCCTGCGGGTCGATGACAGCATTCTCTATTCGAGCTGCTTTGACGCCAACGGCGGGCTCTTCGAGACGCTGCTGGGCGAGGAAGACGCGGTTATCAGCGATGAATTAAACCACGCGAGCATCGTCGACGGTATCCGGCTTTGCAAGGCGAATCGTTTTCGTTACCACAACAACGACATGCGTGATCTCGACGCCAAGCTTCAGGAGGCCGACGCGGCGGGCGCGCGTTTCAAGCTGATCGCCACCGACGGCGTTTTCTCGATGGATGGCATCGTCGCCGATCTGCGCTCGATTTGCGCACTCGCGGACCGCTACAGAGCGCTGGTGATGGTCGACGACTCGCACGCAGTGGGATTCGTCGGAGACGGTGGCCGCGGCACGCCTGAATATTGTGGTGTCGAAGCTCGAGTGGACATTATCACCGG
>DASZZK010000165.1:0-3983 GCA_035544975.1 Casimicrobiaceae bacterium
CCGGGTGGGCAAGATCGTGCCGCCCAAGCGGGTGATCCTGAAGGACATCTCGCTGTCGTTCTTTCCCGGCGCCAAGATCGGCGTGTTGGGCGTGAACGGCTCCGGCAAATCGAGCCTTTTGCGCATCGTGGCGGGCGAGGACAAAGAGTACGAAGGCGAAGCGATGCCGATGCCGAATATGCGCATCGGCTATCTGCCGCAGGAACCGCAGCTCGCGCCAGACAAGACGGTGCGCGAAACGATCGAAGAAGGCTTGGGCGAGATATTCGACGCCAAGCAGAAGCTCGAGGATATCTACGCCGCATACGCCGAACCCGACGCCGACTTCGACAAGCTGGCTGCCGAACAGGCCAAATACGAATCCATTATCGCCACCGCGGGTGCGGACACCGAAGTGCAAATGGAAATCGCCGCCGACGCGCTCCGGTTGGCGCCGTGGGACGCGAAGATCGGTAATTTGTCCGGTGGCGAAAAGCGACGCGTCGCGCTTTGCCGCCTGCTCTTGTCCAGGCCGGACATGCTGCTGCTCGACGAGCCCACCAACCACCTCGACGCCGAAAGCGTGGAATGGCTCGAGCAATTCCTTCTGCGATTCCCCGGAACGGTGATGGCGGTCACGCACGATCGCTACTTTCTCGACAACGCCGCCGAATGGATACTCGAGCTCGACCGCGGGCACGGCATTCCATGGAAAGGCAACTACAGCTCGTGGCTCGAGCAGAAGGAAGCGCGTCTGCAGACCGAGGCGAAACAGGAGTCCGCGCGCATCAAGGCGATGCACACCGAGCTCGAATGGGTGCGTACCAACCCGAAGGGCCGGCAGGCAAAAAGCAAGGCACGCATCGCGCGGTTCGAGGAGCTTTCCAGCCACGAGCACCAGAAGCGCAACGAGACGCAGGAAATCTTCATTCCCGTCGCCGAGCGGCTCGGCAATCAGGTGATCGAATTCCACGGCGTCAGCAAAGGCTACGGCGAGCGGCTGCTGATCGACAACTTGAGCTTCAACGTCCCGCCCGGCGCGATCGTGGGTGTCATCGGGCCCAACGGTGCGGGCAAGTCGACGTTGTTCCGGATGATTACCGGCGCCGAAAAACCGGACAAGGGAAAGATCGTCATTGGCTCTACCGCGAAGCTTGCGGTGGTCGATCAGACGCGCGAGGCCCTGCCCGACGGCAAGACTGCTTGGCAAGCGGTCTCGGGAGGGCTCGATATCCTGACCGTCGGCAAATTCGAAATGCCGTCGCGTGCGTATCTCGGGCGCTTCAATTTCAAGGGCGTCGACCAGCAGAAGAACGTGGGCCAGCTGTCGGGTGGCGAGCGCGGCCGATTGCATCTGGCAATAACGCTATTGAAGGGCGGCAACGTGCTGCTGCTCGACGAGCCTTCCAACGATCTCGACGTCGAGACGCTGCGGGCTCTCGAAGATGCGCTGCTCGAGTTCGCCGGCAGCGTCATGGTTATTTCACATGACCGCTGGTTTCTCGATCGCATCGCCACTCACATCCTCGCGTTCGAAGGCGATTCGCAGGTCAATTTCTTCGAGGGCAACTATCAGGAGTACGAAGCCGACAAGAAGAAGCGACTGGGAGAAGAAGGCGCGCGCCCGCATCGGCTGCGGTACAAGGCGCTCATGGCATAGCGCGAGCGGCTCGCGCTGCTGCCGGACTGCTAACCCGCAAGTTTGCGCTTGAGAATCGCGTTGACCTGCGCCGGATTGGCCTTGCCCTTGGTCGCGGCCATCGCCTTGCCGACAAGCGAGTTGAACGCCTTTTCCTTGCCCGCCTGAAACTCTGCGACGATCGCGGGATTCGCGGCCAGCACATCGTCGACGATTTTCTCGATCGTGCCGCTGTCGGAGATCTGCTGCAGACCTTTGGCGGCGATGATCGCGTCGGCGTCGCCACCGTTTTGACCGGTCCACATCGCGTCGAGAACTTCTTTGGCGATACTTCCTGAAATCGTGTTGTCTTGAAAGCGCGCGAGCAGTCGTGCGAATTCATTGGGTCGCACCGGCGCCTGCTCGATCTCGATTCCGTCGCGGTTCAGTCTTGCCGAGATCTCGCCAAGGATCCAGTTTGCCGCGGTCTTGCCGCTCAGGTGCACGCCGACGGGCGCCTTCACGGTCGACTCGAAATAGCGCGCTATCTCCCTGCTCACGGTCAACTGTGCCGCGTCCGGCAGCGGGACACCGTAGTCGGTAACGAATCGATGCGCCATCGGCTCCGGTAGCTCCGGCATCTCGGCGCGAATCCGCTCAATCAACGCTTCGTCGATCACCAGCGGCGGCAAGTCGGGATCGGGGAAATACCGGTAATCCTGTGCGTCTTCCTTGCTGCGCATGGGGCGTGTCTCGTTTTTGTCCGGATCGTACAGTCGTGTTTCCTGCACCACATTGCCCCCATCCTCGATCGATTCGATCTGACGACGGACTTCGAACTCGATCGCCTGCTGCATAAAGCGAAAGCTGTTCAGGTTCTTGATTTCGCATCGCGTGCCGAGCTTGGCATCGCCGGCAGGGCGGACCGACACGTTGGCATCGCATCGGAAGCTCCCCTCCTGCATGTTGCCGTCACAGATGCCGATCCACCTGACGAGCGAATGGAGCGTCTTGGCGTAGGCAACCGCTTCTTCCGCACTTCGCAAGTCGGGCTCGGAGACGATCTCAAGCAAGGGCGTGCCGGCGCGGTTCAAGTCGATGCCGGTCAGGCCGCGACCGGGCGCACCGTGCGAGTCAAGTCCTTCGTGGAGCGACTTGCCGGCATCCTCTTCGAGGTGGGCGCGAGTCAGTGCGACTTTGATCGCGCCACGGGTGGGCGAAACAATCGCAATCGAGCCGCCCTGCACAACCGGAATCTCGTACTGCGATATCTGATAGCCCTTCGGCAGGTCGGGGTAGAAGTAATTCTTGCGCGCGAACACGCTGCGCCTGTTGATGGTGCCGCCAATCGCCAGCCCGAATCGGATGGCACGCTCGACCGCGCCTGTGTTGAGCACCGGCAGGACGCCGGGCAACGCAATGTCGACGGCGGACGCCTGGCAGTTCGCCGCCGCGCCAAAGGCAGTGGACGCGCCCGAAAAGATCTTCGATGCGGTGGAGAGCTGGGTGTGGGTCTCGAGCCCGATGACGACCTCCCACTTCACTTGCGAATTCATGGAGCGAAGCCCGCAGGAATGCGCCGATGCCAGTCGGTCGTCTGCTGGTAGCGATGCGCGACGTTCAGGATCCTTGCCTCGGCGAAGGCATTGCCCTGGATCTGCAAGCCGATCGGCAGCCCCTTGCGATCGAATCCGCAGGGAATGGAAATGGCTGGCGTGCCGGTGAGGTTGCTGGCGATCGTGAAGATGTCGTTCAGGTACATTGTCACGGGGTCATCGATCTTGTCGCCGACACAGAACGCCGTCGTCGGCGTTGTGGGTCCCACGATCACGTCGCAGCTCTGATACGCGCGCTGGAAGTCGTCCGCGATCAGCCGCCGTACCTGCTGTGCCTTCAGGTAGTACGCGTCGTAATAACCATGCGACAGTACGTAGGTGCCGACGAGTATGCGGCGCTTCACCTCGGCGCCGAACCCTTCGGCGCGCGTCTTCTTGTACATGTCCATCAGGTCGTCGTATTTTGCCGCGCGATGGCCGTAACGCACGCCGTCGAAACGCGCGAGGTTGGACGACGCTTCGGCGGGCGAGATCACGTAGTACACCGGCAGCGAATAGTCGACGTTGGGGAGGCTTAACTCGACGGTCGTCGCACCGAGGCTCCGAAGCTCGGCGATCGCGGCCTCGATCGCTTGCCCGATGTCAGGCTCGGTGCCGGCGCCGAAATATTCGCGCGGCAAGCCGATCCGAACGCCGGCGAGGGGCTTTGCGCCCGCGTTTGCACCCAGGAGCCGCGTGTAATCCTCGGCCGGCCGGTCGACGCTGGACGAGTCGCGGCTGTCGTGGCCGGCCATGGCGTTGAGCAGTAGCGCGCAGTCCTCGGCGGTCTG
>DASZZK010000166.1:0-6218 GCA_035544975.1 Casimicrobiaceae bacterium
GGCGAATCAAGGTAAGGGACGAGCAGGCGCGTGTGTTTGCGGTCTCCGATCCGCACTCGCCGCCGCGCTGGCGGGTCACCGGCTCTTTGTCGCACCAGCCTGCGTTCGCGGCTGCGTTCGGGTGCAAGGCCGGCGACGCCATGCTGCGCGAAGAAGATTCACAGACAGAAGTCTGGTAGCGTCCGGCGGCGGGCCGGCCGGTGGCCTTGTCGCAAGACGATTTCGGTCGCGAGCGCTAGCAGACCGTCTGATGCCGGTGGATGCAGGTGCGCAGCACCTCGACCGGGTCGCGCTTCCACCAATTGTTGGCCGAAAAGATCTCCACTTCGTGCGCGCCGCGATAGCCGGCGCGCTCCATCCACGATCGGATCAGCGGCAGGTCGATGACGCCGTCGCCCATCATGCCCCGATCGAGCAGCAGGTCGCGTGTGGGGACGAGCCAGTCGCAAAAGTGGAAGGCGAGCAAGCGCTTGTCGCTCGCGCGCTCGATCTGATCCTTGAGCTGCGGGTCCCACCACACGTGGTAGACGTCGACTGCGATGCCAAGGCCATCGCCCAGCTCATCGCACAGATCGTTGGCCTGAGCCATGGTGTTCACGCAGGCGCGATCCGCGGCGTACATCGGATGCAGAGGCTCGATCGCAAGCGGCATTCCGGACGAGCGCGAGTATTCGAGCAGATCGCCCAGGCCGTCGCGGACCATCGATCGCGCGCCTGCCAGATCCTTTGACGCAATGCGGCCCTCGCCGTCTTTCGGCAGCCCGCCAACCACGAGTACGAGGCATCTCGCTCCGACGGTGAGCGCTTCGTCGACCGCGCGGCGGTTGTCGTCTCGCGCCGCGCGGCGACCGGCGCCGTCGATCGCTGGAAACATGCCTCCACGGCAATAGCCGGAAACGAAGAGGCCGGCGTCGCGAATGCGCTGCGCGGTCTCCTTGAGGCCGGTTTCGGCTACCTGATCGCGCCACGGTGCGATGCCGCGAATGCCGAGCGCCGCGCAGCCGCTGATGATGTCGGGCAAGCGCCATTGCTGCCGAACCGTCGCCGTATTGATCGATAGCAGGCCGGAGTCCGGAGTCGGAAGCGAATCAGACACGAATTTGGATTCTCAATTTCGGAACCGAACACTTCATGCGTCGACGCCGTGCAGCGCGCAAAGCGTGCGCATTCGCTGACTCGCGAGCACGGGATCGGCAAGCAGACCCGCGGCGTCGGCGAGTGTGAACAGCTCGACCAGGTGAAGAAGGTTGCGCGCGCTTTGCTGGCCGCCGACCATGACGAAATGCCTTTGCCTGCCATTGAGCCAGGCGAGAAAAACCACGCCGGTCTTGTAGAAGCGCGTCGGCGCGCAGAACATGTGGCGCGACAGGGGCACGGTGGGCGCGAGGATGGCATCGAACGTGGCGCGATCGCCACAGCTAAGCGCCGCGAGCGCTGCCGACGCCGCCGGCGCGATCGCGTCGAATATGCCCAGGAGCGCATCCGAGTATCCCGATTCGTCGCCGGCGATCAACTCGGCGAAATTGAAATCGTCGCCGGTATACATCCGCACGCCCGACGGCAGGCGATCGCGCATGGCGATCTCCTTGTCCTTGTCGAGCAGCGAGATCTTGATGCCATCCACCTTGGAAGCGTAGCGCTCGATGACGCCGAGACAGACATCCATCGCCCGGTCCGGGTCGGCGCGCCCCCAGTAGCCGGCGAGCGCCGGGTCGAACATGTCGCCCAGCCAATGCAGGATCACCGGTTCGCGCACCTGTTGCAGGATGCGCGCGTAGACTTTTGCGTAGTCGTCGGGGGATTTGGCGCAGGCCGCCAGCGCGCGGCTGGCCATGAGGATGATGCGGCCGCCGCGACTCTCGATGGCTTCGCATTGCAGCTCGTACGCGGCGATGACATGATCGACGGTGGTATTGGGCCGCGGCTCGACATGGTCGGTGCCGGCGCCGCTGGCGATCAGCGCCCCGGGCGTCGCGCGCGCGAGCGAGAGCGAGCGGTCGATCAACTCGAGCGAGGCGGGCCAATCGAGGCCCATGCCGCGTTGCGCAGTGTCCATCGCCTCGGCCACGCCGAGGCCCAGCGACCAAAGGTAGCTCCGGTAGGCGAGCGTCGCGTCCCAGTCGATCGCCGGCGAGAGCCACGGGTCGGCCGATGAGAACGGGTCGGCGACGACGTGCGTCGCCGAATACGCGACGCGGTTAAAGCGCGCGCCCGGTCCGGGGAGCGTCCAGTTGCTCGGCCCGCGCAAGGTGTAGTCGTGCGACGTGCCATCGGCGCGAGGCAGGCGCAGGCGAATGTCAGTTCGCGCCATCGGCTCAGGCTTCCAAAGCGGGGACGTCGAGCCATCGCCGCTCGGCCCAGCTCCTAAGGCCCAACTCCGCGAGCTGAACGCCCTTCGCGCCTTCCAAGAGGTTCCAGCGGAAAGGCGTGTCGTCGAACAAGTGGCGAATGAACAATTCCCATTCGACCTTGAACGCGTTGTCGTACATCTGGTTGGTCGGGACCTTCTGCCAGGTGTCGAAAAAGTTGATCGCTTGCGGAACGTCGGGACTCCACACCGGCTTGGGCGTATTGGCGCGCGCCTGCGTCCAGCAGTCGGTCAGCCCAGCGACCGCCGAGCCCAGCGTCCCGTCGACGTGAAAGGTGACGAGGTCATCGCGGCGCACGCGTGTCGCCCAGGAGCTGTTGATCTGCGCGATCACCGGCCCGTGGCGGCCGGCCAGCTCGAACGTTGCGTATGCAGCGTCATCCGCAGTCGCCTTGTATTCGCGGCCCTGCTCGTCCCAGCGCTTCGGGATGTGCGTCGCGCCGAGACAGGAAACGCTTTTTACCTCGCCCCAGAGATTGTCGAGCACGTAGCGCCAGTGGCACAGCATGTCGATGATTATTCCGCCGTCCTCTTCCTTGCGATAGTTCCACGACGGTCGCTGTGCGGGCTGCCAATCGCCTTCGAATACCCAGTAACCGAACTCCCCCTGCACCGACAGGATGCGGCCGAAGAATCCGGAGTCGACCAGCATCTTCATCTTGAGCAAGCCGGGCAGCCACAGCTTGTCCTGCACCACGCCGTGCTTGACGCCCGCGGCGTTCGCCGCGCGGTAGAGA
Source organism: Casimicrobiaceae bacterium (assembly GCA_035544975.1). GTDB lineage: Bacteria > Pseudomonadota > Gammaproteobacteria > Burkholderiales > Casimicrobiaceae > PALSA-1003. The sequence continues at coordinate 3,106 of DASZZK010000166.1, forward strand.
TCCATCGCTTCGCGCACGGTCGACGCCACCGGCTTTTCGGTATAGATGTGCTTGCCGGCAGCGATGGCTTGCTTGATGAGCTTGGGTCGCAAGCCGGTCGACGCCGAATCGAAGTAAAGCGCGTCGTCCTTGTTCGCCAGCGCGGCGTTGAGATCCGTGCTCCAGCGCGTCACACCGTTGGCGGCAGCGAGCTCGGTGAGCTTGTCGGCGTTGCGGCCGACAAGGATGGGATCGGGCATCACCCGGCGGCCATCGGCCAGGCGCACTCCTCCCTCGTTTCGTATGGCGCAGATCGAGCGGATGAGATGCTGATTGGTCCCCATCCGGCCGGTGACGCCGTTCATGATGATGCCGAGCCGCTCGATAGCCATGACTACTGAATCCTTTCTTCATGCGCAGCGATGCGATGCTGCATTGGCTCGAGCGTCGTCCAAGTCGGCTCCGCGCCGGAGGCAAATCCCGGAATCGCGAGCGAGCCCAAGGAAATCGACCCATTGCGGATCGCCAGGCGCACCGAGCCGCGGCTCGTCTCGTACAGATCCGGATGCACGGTGAGAAAGCGTTGCTGTTCTGCGGCATCCGCGCCCTGACCCGCGAAGCCGTTGACGTAGTGGTGCCCGTTGCGCTCGACGTGGGAGAGTCCGAGCACGCTTGCCAATGCAAGGTCCTGTTGCACCGCGAGTCCCGGCTGCATCGTCAAGTCTTCAGCCGACAGGAAGTGGCGACCAGGCGTCGATGTGTTCCAAAGCGCACATCGGGCCGCGTTGAGCAACGATTTGTAAATGCCCTTGCAACTCTTGCTCGAAACTCCAGAGTAGCCGAGAGCGCGCGCCGCCGGAAACGCATCGAGCGTCGCATCCGACTCGTCGATCAACAGCGGCTTCGAGCGGGCGGTCTCCGATACGTCGGTTTCCAGCGTCAGGGTGCGGGGCAACGGTTGTTCCAGATAGAGCGTTGCGGCAGTCAGCCGGGAGAGCGAAGGTGTCGCGGCGAGCTTGCGCCAGAATTCGGCGATTGCCGTCACGTCCGCGAACTGTTCGTTGCCGTCCAGCGTGACGGTGTACCCCGGCAACCTGTCGAGGACGACGGCGATCTCGGTCAGGCGGCGCAGGTCTGCATCCGGATTTCCACCGAGCTTGAGCTTGAAGTAGCGGTTCCCGTAGGCCGCGATGACTTGCTCGAGCGTCTCCGGCAAACCATCGCCGACGCCGTCGCGCGCATCGTGGGTCTGGATCGGATCGAGCATCCCCACCGTGTGGCGGGCCGCAATACGCGAAGCAGACTCCAGCCCACCCAGGAATCGGTCAAGATCGAAGTCCGCGAGGTCGGGGGTCAGCGAGGTGTCGATGCCGGGTAGGTTACCGCGGATCGCAAGCTTGATTGACACGCGCAGCGCATGACACAGAGCATCGAGAATCGCACGGTCGAGAAGCGACGGACCGTAGGTGGCGGCAAGCGCATTGAGTCCCACGGCCCCGCCGGCTGCGAGCAGCGAGTGGTAGTGCGCCACGGCGTGGCCAAACGCCGTGCGCGATGCAGATTCCGAGGTATAGGCGTCCGCCGCGTTGGCCAGCGCCTTTCGCAAATCCGCAACGTTTTCGGCATTCGATTTCTCGGGCGACTTGTCGAACCACTTGGGAATCATCAACTCGGCCGCTGCGCCCTGGGCCTCGGCACCACTCGATGACCCATCGGCGAGCCGGATGCGCGCACGCACGAAGGCCTGCGCTGCGTGCGTCACCGTCGCCGCGCCGAAGCGGAACGGGATGCGCAGCGCAACCGGCCGCTCGTAGAGCTCGATCGCGATCACCCGAAATGTCGGTGCGGTCATGGGAGCGATCGGTGAAACGCGCCGCTACGCGTCCAGCGAGCCCTGGGCGTAGAAATGCGCCCGGATCTTCTGTGCCAGCGCGCCGAACTCCGTACCGCCCATCATTGCCAGCGTTCGCGGGCGCGGCAACGGTACATCGTAAATCGCAGCAATCGAGCCCGGACGCTCGCTCATGACCAGCACCCGGTCGGACAGAAAAATCGACTCGGGAATGCTGTGCGTGATGAGCAACACGGTTTTCTTTGCCGCCGACCAGATGCGCTGGAGCTCGAGGTTCATTTTCTCGCGAGTCATCGCATCCAGCGCGCCAAAGGGCTCGTCCATCAGCAGGATGGCCGGATCGTGCACCAGCGCGCGGCAGATCGATGCGCGCTGCTGCATGCCGCCGGAAAGCTGCCACGGATACTTGTTTTCGAATCCTTGCAGTCCGACCATGTCCACCAGCTCGCGAGCGTGCTCGAGACCGCGCTCGTGCGGCAGCTTGCGGACCTCGATCTGCAGCATGATGTTTTCGAGAACCGTGCGCCATGCCAGGAGAACGTGGTTCTGGAACACGATCCCGACGCTTCCCGCGGGCCCCTCGACGCGCTGGCCGGCGATCTCGATCGACCCTCGTGTCGCGGGAAGAAGGCCTCCGACGAGCTTCAGGAGTGTGCTCTTGCCGCAACCGCTGGGTCCGACGATCGAGAGGAACTCCCCCTCGTGGATGTCGAACTCCAGCGGTTTGAGCGACTCGACTTCACCTTCGGCGCTGGGATAGGCCTTTGCCACTCCGAGCATGCGAATCAATGGCGGGCGCGTGGGATCGCCTGGTACCACGTGCATGGCCGAAAGACCCATGGAGGGATCAGGGAAGAAAGTCGAGCATGACCCAGTCTTCAGGCTTGCCCTTGGTTGCGGGGTCCAGGCCACCATATTGTGCAAGCAGCTCGAGCGACTCGTTCACATCGGACATAGAGACGCGCAGCGGGCGCTGCTTGGCCGTCTCCTTGGTGTGATAGAGCGCCGTTGTTTGCTTGAGGCCGACAATCAGCGTCTCGCGTACGCCGGCCTTGGAGTTGGCCTTGAGCATCGCGTCGACCGCTGCCTCGGGATTCTTTTCGGACTCCTCGAGCGCCCGCGTCGTGGCGCGCAGGAAGCGCTTGACCATGTCGGGCTTGGACTTGAGGGTCTCGCTGTTGACGACAATGCCCGAGCTGATCATGTTCACGCCGTAATCGGCGAAGCGAATCGGGTAGACCGGCTTCTTGGTCGCATCCTGAAGCTTGATCGCTTGATCCAT
>DASZZK010000167.1:0-10368 GCA_035544975.1 Casimicrobiaceae bacterium
GCGTCGGACAGCAACTCACCGAGCGATTGAAGCAGCCGTTCGTCATCGACAACAAACCGGGCGCCGGGGGGAACATCGGCACTGAAATTGTCGTGCGGTCTGCACCGGACGGCTACACGCTGATCATCGATTCGGTCGGTCCGATCGCGGTCAATCCCACGCTCTACAAAGGACTGAGCTATAACCCGCTGACCGACCTGGTGCCGATCGTGCAGATTGCCGACGTGCCCAACGTGCTCGTCGTGCATCCCTCTCTCGGTGTGAAGAATTTCGCGGAGTTCGTCGCCTACGCAAAAGCCAACCCGGGCAAGCTGAATTACGGCTCGACCGGCATCGGAACCTCGTCGCACCTGTCCGGATACATGCTGAGCAAGCGGACGGGCATCGACGCGACGCATGTCCCGTACAAGGGCGCCGACGCCCTCAATGACCTGCTGGCCGGCCGCCTGCAGTTCATGTTCGCGACGATTCCGTCGGTCATTCAGCACATTCAAGGCGACAAGCTGTTGCCCATCGCCATCAGCAGCGCCAAGCGGTCGCGCTCGTTGCCGGACGTGCCGACCGTCATCGAGAGCGGCTTGCCGGGTTTCGAAGCGGGGTCGTGGTTTGGCTTCTTCGCACCCAAGGGCACGCCCGAGCCGATCATCGCTCAGCTGAACAGGACGGTGAACGAGATCCTCGCCATGTCCTCCATCGAGAAGCAGATGATCGGTCAGGGAGCGGATCCTGTCGGCGGCACACCCGCCGAGTTCGGCCAGTTCGTGCAGCGCGAATATGAGAAGTGGAAGCTGGTCGTCCGCGAATCGGGTGCAACGGCGGAGTGACGCGCGCCGCTGTCCGGCGTCGCAAAACAATTTGTTTTTGAACCGGGATTGCAGATGATTGCTTTCAGTTGCGCGTCTATTCTCGCCGGCCAAGCGCCCAGTGACACACCGGTCACCGTCAAGGGCTGGGTGCGGACGCGGCGGGATTCGAAGGCCGGCATTTCCTTCGTCAATGTCTCCGACGGCTCCGGTTTCCATCCCGTCCAGGTCGTCGCCCCCAACACGCTTGCCAACTACAACGACGAGGTTATGCGCCTCACCGCCGGTTGCGCGGTGGAAGCGACCGGCACGATCGTGCCTTCGCCGGCGAAGGGACAGCCGTTCGAGATGCAGGCCAGCGCGATCCGGGTCGTCGGCTGGGTCGAGGACCCGGACTCCTACCCGATTCAACCGAAGCCTCACTCGCTCGAATTCCTGCGCGAGGTCGCGCACCTGCGGCCGCGCACCAACGTTATCGGCGCGGTATCGCGCGTGCGTCACACCATCGCGCAATCGATCCATCGCTTTTTTCACGACAACGGCTTCCTCTGGATAAACACGCCCATCATCACCACGTCCGACGCGGAAGGCGCGGGCGAGCTCTTCCGCGTCTCGACGCTGGATCTGATGAATCTGCCCCGCACCCCCGAGGGCAAGGTGGACTTCGCGCAGGATTTCTTCGGACGCGAGACCTTTCTTACCGTGTCGGGCCAGCTCAACGTCGAGACTTACTGCATGGCGCTGTCCAAGGTCTATACCTTCGGACCCACGTTTCGTGCCGAGAACTCCAACACCAGCAGGCATCTGGCGGAGTTCTGGATGATCGAGCCCGAGATCGCGTTCGCGGCGCTGGCCGACAATGCGACGCTGGCGGAGGCGCTGCTGAAGCACATTTTCAAGACGGTGCTCACCGAGCGCGCCGACGACATGGCTTTTTTCGAGGAGCGCATCGAGAAGGGCGTGATCGCCAAGCTGCGGGGCATCGTCGATTCCGAATTCGTGCGCATGGATTACACCGAAGCCATTCGCGTCCTGGAGCAGACGAAGCAGAAATTCGAATTTCCGGTCCATTGGGGCATGGACCTGCAATCGGAGCACGAGCGCTATATCTCCGAGGAGCACGCCGGCAAGCCGGTGATCCTCATGAACTACCCGAAGGAGATCAAGGCGTTCTACATGCGGCTCAACGACGACGACAAGACGGTTGCGGCGATGGACGTGCTGGCACCCGGCATCGGCGAGATCATCGGCGGCAGCCAGCGCGAGGAACGCCTTGACGTACTCGATGCACGAATGACGCAGGCCAAGCTCGACAAGGAGCACTACAGCTGGTATCGCGATCTGCGCCGCTACGGCACGGTTCCGCACGCGGGATTCGGCCTGGGCTTCGAGCGCACGGTCGCTTACGCGACGGGGCTTTCCAACGTGCGCGATGTCATTCCGTTTCCGCGGACACCGGGTAATGCGAGATACTGAACGGTGCTGGACGGGACATTACCGAGGAGGTCGTAAGCCATGGCGATGATCAACGTCGAAGTGCAGCGAACCATACACCGGCCTGTCGCCGTCGTCAGCCGTCAATTCGGCGACATACAACATCACGCGCGGAACCACGTTCACCCGAACATCAAATTCAAGGTGCTCTCCGAAGAAGGCGATACCTGCCGCTTCAAGCAGGAAGTGAGGCTGGTCGGCATGCTGCAGACAGACGAAATCGTCCAGCATCGAAACGCCGACGGGAGCCTCTCCTGGGAGGTGGTCGAGGGTGCGAACAAGGGAACGCGCATTTACCAGGGCTTCACCCCCGTGAGTGCGGATGCGACGATGGTGACCTTTCGCGCGGAAGCTCCGGCTACCGGAATCAAGCGCGTGCTCAAGCCGCTGTTCGAGATTGCCATTCGCAAAGCGGTTGAAAAAGGACTCGAGGAAGACCGGCTGGATCTGGAGGAGCGTGGATACGGCAAAGCGGGTCAGATCTGAACCCAATCATCGATGAAGATTGCCACCTGGAACGTCAACGGCATCCGTGCCCGCGAAGCGCAGCTTTGCGAGTGGCTTGAGCGCGACCAGCCCGACGTGGTGTGCCTGCAGGAGCTGAAGGCGGATCCGTCACAAATCCCCGCGCGGTGCAATCTCGCCGATTACCACGTCTTCTGGCACGGCCATCGCGGCTATTCCGGGGTATCGCTCCACATCAGGAAAAGTCTGGTCGATGCCGGCCCCGAGTTCAGCCATCCCGAGTTCGACATGGAAACGCGCATTGTGCAGACCGGGCTCGGCAACATGGTCCTCGCTTCGGTCTACGTGCCCAACGGCGGCAAGGACTATCCCGCCAAGCTCGGCTTCCTGACCCGGCTCGCAGCGTGGGCGAAGCAGTTGCACGACGAAGGACGCGAAGTCGTCCTGTGCGGTGACATCAACATCGCCCGCGCCGACATCGACGTGCATCCAAAGGAGCGTAAGGCTGACGTTATCGGACAGCGAGCCGAGGAGCGTGCGCTTTTCGACAGCCTGCTCGGCGAGCACTTCGTCGATGTGGGCCGCGCGCTGCAGCCCGACAACACGGACCTATACACATGGTGGCCGCCCTGGCGCAACATGCGCCAGCGCAACATCGGCTGGCGCATCGACTACATCCTCGCCTCGCGCAGCATCGCCGCCCGCGCGACCAGCTGCGTCGTTCTTGCCGACGTGGGAACGAGCGATCACGCGCCGGTGATTATGACCATCACGTAGCGTCGTCCGATACCTTCACTCAGCTTAGCTACTTCCGCAGTTGCGTTTACCCCACTGTTGCGTCGTCGACGGCATGTTAGCCGCGGCCGAGGACGCGCAGCTCCGCACCGCAGGGGTTCAGGCGTGGCTGATCGCCTGCGAAAGGGTGCGAAGCTCGTCGTCGTTGAGCTTCGGGCCGTCGAGCGTGCAGCGCTGGTCCTGGGTCTCGGAAGTGCGGAAGCGCGCGATCACCGGCTTGAGCTCCGCCTTCAGGTGCGCGTCGCTGTAGCCGTTGAAGAGGTGCCCGATGAGGCCGCGCTTCAGATCGCTCGTCTTCATCGCCCAGTCGGCGATCGGAAACGTGAGGTTCATATTGCAATGCATCATGATCCCCATATTGTGGTGCGCGGCATGGTGGCGCCGGATGGTGTTGACGAAGGGCATGTTGCGCACGAACCGGTTGTCCTTCACGTGGCAGCAGAAGTGAAAGGTCTCATACAGCATGTAGTGCCCGATCATGGTGATGAAGACGACGTAGCCCGCGTTCGCATTGATCAGCTGCCCGACGATGGACCCTAACAGGCCGCCCATGACGGCGAGCACGATCAGCACGCGCCAGGGGAAAAACACGATGCGGAATTCCTGCACGGTGTCGATGGTGGGCTCATTGTCGGTGAAGTACTGGTGGTGCTGGCGCGTGTGGCGGTCGTAGATCGCACGCAGCGCAAAAACGTCGATCTTGCGATGCATGACGTACTTGTGCATCGCCCACTCGCCGAAGTTGCCGGCGATCGCCACGGGCACGATCAGCAACCATTCCCATGTGGCGCCCTGCATCCGGCTCGCGCACCACCAGATCGCCGCGATCCCCGCCGTGTACATGACGCCGACGTGCACCAGGCCGTGATACCAGGGGCTGATCTCGGATAGGTATTTCTCGCGGAACTTGCGCTGGCGCTCGGTCATCATCATGGCTCGAATCCTCTGCTTGCGACGACGGTGAAGGCCTGATATATTAGTTGTCGATCAGGTCGCTTGTCAATCAAAAAAGCCCGTCCCTATCGAGGTCCGTCGTGGCCCAGGTCGCCGAAACACCCGCCCGCAAGAAGCGCACGATCCAGGAAATCCGCGACTCGAAGACCACCGGCGAGAAGATGGTCTACATGTCGGTACCCGAATACACCGCGGCGCGCTGGGCAGAAATGGCCGGGGTGGACGTCGCGGTGGTCGGCGACAGCCTGGCGATGATCGCGCACGGGCATCCCAACACCATCCCCGCGACCATGGACATGATGGTGATGCACGCCCAGGCGATCCGCCGCGGAGCGCCCAACACCTTCGTGCTCGGCTGCATGCCCTATCAAAGCTACAACACCGTCGACCGCGCGCTCACCAACGCGACCCGCTTCATGCAGGACGCCGGGTGCGACGCGGTGAAGCCCCAGGGCGGGAAGTCGCAGGCGCACATCCTCAAGGCGCTGGTCGATGCGGGGATTCCCACCGCCTCGCACGTCGGCCTCACGCCGCACACGATCGCGATGTTCGGCGGCTTCAAGATCCAGGGTAAGACCGCCGACACCGCGATGAAGATCCTCGAGGATGCGCTCGCCATCCAGGACGCCGGCTGCTTCATGCTCGAGTTCGAGGCGGTGCCGGCGAAGATCGCCGCGGTAATCTCGAGTCAGCTCGAGATCCCTACGATCGGCATCGGCGCCGGTGTCGGCACCGACGGCCAGATCCTGCTCTGCCATGACCTGCTCGGCGTTTTCACCGACTTCAAGCCCAAGTTCACGAAACGTTTCTCCAACCTGACCGAAATCGCCGTCAAGGGCATCTCGCAGTACATCGCCGAAGTGAAGGCGGGCACCTTCCCCGACGATGACCACAGCTATGGTGTGGACGAGAAGGAATACGAGAAATTCGTCTCCATGGTCGAGAGGCGCAGGCAGACTTAAAGCCCACGATGGTCAAGCGCGCCACCCCCCAGGAACTCGCGCCGGCCGCGCCCGTGCAGAGCCTCACCGACCGCGCCTACGCCGACCTGGAGGAAATGATCGTTACGCTGAAGCTCGCGCCCGGCGCCGCCGTCTCGGAAGCGGAGCTTTCCAAGCACCTGGGCATCGGCCGCACGCCGATTCGCGAAGCGCTGCAACGGCTCGCGCGCGAGCGGCTGGTGGTGATCCTGCCGCGGCGCGCAATCATCGTTTCCGAGATCAACGTGAAAAGCCAGCTGCGGCTCCTCGAAGTGCGCCGCGAGCTGGAGCGCCTCATCGCGCGCAGCGCCGCGCGCCGCGCGACACCCGAGGAACGCGCGCGCTTCCAGGAGCTCGCGCGCCTCTTCGAGAAATCCGCGAAGGTCAACGACGACGTGACCTTCATGCGCACCGACCGCGAATTCAACACCTTGTGCGTCAACGCGACGCGCAACGAGTTCGCCGCCGGCGCCATGAGCCTGATGCATTCGCTCTCGCGGCGCTTCTGGTACATCCACTACAAGCAGGCCGCCGACATGCCGCTGACGGCCAAGCTGCACGCCGACATCGCGCGCGCGATCGCCGGCGAGGACGAGGAAGGAGCGGCGAAGGCGACCGACAGATTGCTCGACGTGATCGAGAAGTTCACGCTCGATACTGTAAGCACCGACGTAGGCTAGGGCCTGTTAACAGGCCCTAAACACCCACCCAGGAGGAGTCCCATGAACCAGAACCGCAGAAAGATACTGAAAGCGCTCGGCGGTGCCGGCGCGATCGCCGCAGCAGAGCCCTACCTCAGTTTCCCCGCCATCGCCCAGAGCCGCACGCTCAAGATCGGGATCATTGCTCCGAAAGCGGGCATCGTCGGCACGATCGGCGAATGCGGCCTGCGCGGAACGCTGTTCGCCGTGGACCGCATCAACGCGGCCGGTGGCATCGCCGGGCGCAAGATCGAGCTGGTGGTCGAGGAAGAGACCAACCCGAAGGACTCGATCGAGCGCCTGCGCAAGCTCGTGCTGCAGGACAAGGTCGATTGCGTGCAAGGCATCGTGTCCTCCGGCGTGAGCCTCGCCATGGGCGCGGTCGCCGAGGAGATGAAGGCCCTCACCATTTTCTGGGACGGCACCACCCAGGATGGCGTCAAGGAGACGATGTTCAACCCGCGCTACATCTTCCGCAGCACCGACAACGAATGCGAGGCCGTTATGGCATCGCTCCTGGCGATCAAGTACTGGAAGGGAAAGTTCGTGACCATCGCCGGCATCAACCCCGACTACTCGTACGGCCGCAACAACTTCGCCGCCTTCCAGGCATTGCTGAAAAAGTTCGGCGTCGAGGTGAAGGTAGTGGCCGACCAGTGGCCCAAGGTCGGCACGCTCGACCTCACCTCGCACGTGGCCGCGCTCAAGGCGGCCAAGCCCGACCTCATCTTCTCGTCGCTGCTGTTCGCGGATCTCCCGATCTTCATGAAGACCGCGCACGGCGCGGGCCTCATGGAGGGCGGCACGAAATTCGTCTTCCCGGCGGCGGGCTTCCAGCACACGGGGCTGAAGAAGGAGTTCACGCCGGAAGGCATGATCTTCGGCCATAACACGCTCTATTTCGACTACAAGGACGGGAGCGCGCTGCAGAAGGAGTTCGTGCAGGACTACGTGGCCAAGTACAAGGACTATCCGCATTGGGAGGCCGATCGCGCCTATTTCGCTATGCTGGTCTACCAGGCGGGTGTCGAGGCCGCGCAGAAGGCGAAGAACGCGTGGCCGTCGCAGGAAGACATCATCAACGCGATGGAGGGCATCAAGGTGCAATCCCTCGGCGGACCGGGCCACATGCGTAAGGACCACATCGCCGAGCAGACCTTCTATCAGGGCCTCACGACGCACAAGAACAAGTACGACTTCCCGACGCTCGGCACTTTGGACATCATGTATTCCGAACAGCTGCAGAAGCCGCCGGGAATGGACTTCTGGAAATGGATCGAGACCGCGCAGATCAAGCTCTGAGCGCGCCGTCTTGACGGCTTTCTTCGACATCCTCATCGGCGGCGTATTTCACGCCGCCGTTCTTTTTCTCGTGGCCGCCGGGCTGCAGCTCGTGTTCGGCGTGCAGAAGATCGTCAACCTCGCCTGCGGCTCGTTCTATGCGCTCGGCGCCTATTTCGGGATCAGCAGCGTCAACTGGGCGATCGCGGCGGGCCTGCCACCGGTGTCGTTCCTGCCGGTTCTTGTCGCATCCGGTGTGCTGCTCGGAGTGATCGGCCCATTCATCGAAGCGCTGCTGCGCACCGTCTACCATCGCGACGAGGCCTTCCAGCTGCTGCTCACCTTCGCGCTGGTACTGATGTTCCAGGACGTGCTGCGCTTTTTCTGGGGCGCCAATCCCCAGCAGCTCGGCAACCTGTCGATGGTCTACGGGAAAATCGCCATCGGCGCGGTCCAGGTGCCGACCTACAACGTGCTGGTCATCTTCGCGAGCGTGCTGATCGCGGTGGGCATCGGCGCGTTCCTGCAGCGCACGCGCTTCGGGCGTATCCTGCGCGCTACCGCCGAGAATCGCGAGATGAGCGAGGCGCTCGGCGTGAACGTGCGCCGGATCTACGCCAGCGTCTTCACGCTCGGCACTGTCCTTGGGACCGTGGGTGGCGCGCTCGTCGTGCCGACCGCGGCGGCATCGCTCGACATGCCGGTCGAGCTGGTGGTCGAGGCGTTCGCCGTGGTGGTGATCGGCGGGCTTGGCAGCATGCGCGGCGCGCTGGCCGGAGCGCTGATCGTGGGCCTCATGCGCGCGGCGGCGATTTCGTTCTACGCCGAGCTCGAGATCCTCGCGATCTACCTGGTGGTGATCGTGGTGCTGATCGCGCGTCCGGCGGGCCTCTTCGGAAAACCGGTCGAATGAGCGATGAGCCCTCCGCCCGGCCGCCCGAAGGAGGGCTCGCTCCTGCTTGGCGGGAAGGCGCGAGAGCGCCAAGGAGCTCAATGACCTGGCTGCGCGAGCGCGCCGTCTTCGTCTCGGCAGTCATCCTGGCCGTTGTCGTGCTCGCGGCTATTCCGAGGCTCGCGGAACCCTACTACATCACCCTCGTGCTGCCTGCCTTCGCCTACGGCATCGCGCTCCTCGGCTTCAACCTGCTGTTCGGCTACACGGGGCTGCTGTCGTTCGGCCACGCACTCTTCGTCGCCGTCGGGGCATACGGGGCCGCGGTGCTCTCGAGCAAGCTCGGCGTGAGGAGCTTCGAGCTGATCGTGCTCATCGCCGGCCTCGCCGCGGTCGCCGCGGCGATTCCCGTCGCCCTGCTTTCGGTGCGCTACGTGCGCATCTTCTTCGGCATCCTCACCCTCGCCTTCGGGATGCTGTTCCACTCGTTTCTCTTCAAGTTCTACGACATCACCGGCGGGGACACCGGCATCCGCGTCCTGCGCCCGTCGCTCTTCGGCAACGACTTCAAGGAACTCGACAAGATTGCTTTCATGATCGGGCCCTTCTACTACTACTGCCTCGCGCTCCTGGTCGTGCTGGGACTCGTCATGTGGCGGATAGTGCATTCGCCGTTCGGGCTGCACCTCGCCGCGATCCGGGAGAATCCGCGCAAGGCGCAATACCTCGGCGTGCGGGTGCGCCTGTTTCGCTTCATCGCCTTCCTCATCTCGGCGTTCTATTGCGCGGTCGGCGGCGCGATCCTCGCGATCAACACCGGCCAGGCTGACCCCGAGCTCGCGTACTGGACGCATTCGGGCGAGCTCGTGTTCATGACCGTCCTCGGTGGATTCGCGAATTTCTTCGGACCGCTCGTCGGTGCCTTTTCGTTCATCTTCCTCAAGTCGGAACTGATGGGCGCCACGCAATACTGGCGATTCTTCCTGGGTGTGACGCTGGTGCTGATCGTGGTGCTGTTTCCGCGCGGTCTCATTGGATTGGCCCAGGACCTGTGGTCGAAAGCGAGGCGCCGGTGAGCGCGCTGATCGAAACCGTCGGCATCGGCAAGGCTTACGGCGATTTCGTCGCGCTGCAGGACGTGTCGCTCTCGATCGCGGAAGGCGAGCTGGTGTCCATCGTTGGCCCCAACGGGGCCGGCAAGACGACGTTCGTCAACGTGATCACGGGACTGCTCAAACCAACTGCCGGGGTGGTCCGATTCAAGGGAAACGATATCGCCGGCATCGGCCCGGTGATGCTCGCCAAGCGCGGCATGGCGCGCGCCTTCCAGCTCGTGCATATCTTTCCCGCGATGACGGTCGCCGAGACCATCGCGGTTGCGGTGCTTTCCCAGACCGGCAAGAGCCTGCGCCTGTTCGGTTCGGTAAAATCGGACGAGGCCCTGCGCTCCAGGGTTCGCGAAGTGGCGTCGATCTTCGGCCTGGAAGGCAAGCTCGAGGCCGAGTCACGCCTCCTCTCGCAGGGGGAGAAGAAACTTCTCGACATCGCCAGCGCCTTCGCCCTGGCGCCGGAGGTGATCCTCCTCGACGAGCCGACGAGCGGCGTGTCCAGCGCCGACAAGCACAGCATCATGAAAACGTTGATCGACGCGGCCCGGCGCGCCGGCGTGAAGGCGATCATCCTCGTCGAGCACGACATGGACCTGGTCGCGGAGTATTCCAGCCGGATCGTCGCGCTGCAGGGCGGCAAGGTGCTCGCCGACCGTCCTCCCGCGGAATTCTTCGGCGATCCGGAGATCGTCGCGGCCGTGGTGGGCAAGCTCGTCGGCAAGCTGGCGCGGAAGGATTAGGCCCTAACCGATGCTGGCCCTCGAGCGCCTCACTGTCGATATCCAGAACAGCCGCATCCTGCGCGGAATCTCGCTCAAGGTCGCCGCGGGTGAGCTGATCTGCCTCGTGGGACGCAACGGCGCCGGCAAGACGACGACTTTCCGCAGCATCATG
>DASZZK010000168.1:0-1847 GCA_035544975.1 Casimicrobiaceae bacterium
GAGAGCCGCTCGGCATTCTGGTCCTGCAGCGTGACAGTGAGGCCACGCAACGCGCACCACGCGGCGATGTCGCCGCCCATCGTACCTGCGCCAACGACATGCACGTGGGCCGCGGGACTGCGAACGTCGCGGGGCGATGCACCATCTTCCTGGTCGCGACCGAAGCTCTTCAGCCGCTCCTGGAGCTTGAACACACGGATCAGGTTGGTGGCGGTCGGCGACTGCAACAGATGCGCAATGGATGCCGGATCGCCTGGCGGCGCGGCCAACGCGTCGCCGTCGTATTTGACCCAGATATCGAGAATTGCGTACGGCGATGGGTAATGCTCGCGTCGCGCTCGCGTCGCCACCTGCTTTCTCGCCTTCGCGGCAATCACGGGACGGATCAGCGGATTGAGGGTGAGTGAAAGCGGGAACGGCGCGCGCCGCAATGTCGGAAGCTCGCGCAAAACGCCACGCGCAGTGTTGTCCATGATCCGTAGTGGCACGCACTCGTCGGCGATGCCGAGCTTCCTGGCCCTGCGCGCATCAATGGTCCTGCCAGTCAGCAGCAGATCCAGCGCGGCGGGCCCGCCGGTCAGCCGCGGAAGACGTTTCATTCCGCCCCAGGCGGGAACGATGCCGAGCATGACTTCGGGAAGGCCAAGACGCGTTCCCGGCTCGTCAACCAGCACCCGGTATCGGCAGGCAAGTGCCAGCTCCATCCCGCCGCCGAGACAGAAGCCACGAACCAGCGCCAGCGTCGGATAAGGCGCGGCGGCAAGCAGCTCGAAGGTGTCCCAGCCACGCTTGACCAGCATCACCGCGTCGTCGACGCTCTTTAGTTCGCCGAATTCGTCGATGTCGGCACCGGCAATGAATCCGTTCTCCTTCCCGGAGCGGATCACCAAGCCCTTGGGCGGCTGCGCGGCGAGATCGGTCAGTACGATGCGCAGTTCATCCAGTACCGGGGCCGCGAGCGTGTTGGTGGTCGCACCGTGCTTGTCCAGCGTCAGCCATCCCAAGCCCTCGGCATCGCGCTCGAGCTTCCAATGCAGCAATCCACTCATCGTCGCTGCGCCCGAGTCAGGCACGTTCAACCAACATGGCACCGCCCTGACCGCCGCCGATGCAGATCGACGCTATCCCCCGTCTGCCCCCGTTTCGCTTGAGCGTATTGAGCAGGTGCAGGACGATCCGCGCGCCGGATGCGCCGACTGGATGGCCAAGCGCGATGGCCCCGCCATCGATATTCAGTTTGTCAGTGGCGACCTGTCCCAATGCCGCGTCGAGCCCGAGCTCCTCGCGGCAAAAACCGTCGCTCGCCCACGCGCGAAGGCAGGCGATGACCTGCGCCGCAAACGCTTCGTTGATTTCCCACGCGTCGATGTCGCCGAGCCCAAGATGATGACGCGCGAGGATCGGCGTCGAGGCGTACACCGGCCCCAGCCCCATCTGCGCGGGATCGAGTCCGGCCCATTCGCTGTCGACGATGGTGCCCAGCACCGGCAGCTTATGTTTCGCGACCGCCTCCTCGGACGCGAGAACCAGCCACGCGGCGCCGTCGGTGATCTGCGAGCTGTTGCCGGCAGTCACGTTGCCGTACTTGCGATCGAAAAACGGCTTCAGCTTGGCGAGATTTTCGGGCGTCGAGTCTTCACGCACGCCATCGTCGGCCGCGTAGACCTTGCCGTCGCGGTCGAACAGCGGCACGATTTCTCCGTCGAAGTGCCCGGCTTTTTGCGCTGCCAGCACCCGCCGGTGACTTTGCGCAGAGAACTCGTCCATTTCGCGCCGCGTAATGCCGAATCGATAGGCGAGGTTTTCGGCGGTCTGTCCCATGAGCAAGCCGACCATCGGATCGGTGA
>DASZZK010000169.1:0-3900 GCA_035544975.1 Casimicrobiaceae bacterium
CCGCTATCCTGATCTGGTCATCGCCGATTACCGGCTGGGTGGCGGCGCCTTAGGCACAGACGCCGTAGCGTTGCTGCGTCACGAGCTGGGCGTGAATATTCCCGCGATGCTGATCAGCGGCGACTCCTCGACCGAAGCGATCTCGGCGATGCGCGAGTCATCTCTGCATGTGTTGCTGAAGCCCGTGCTGCCGCAGGAATTGCACCTCTTGGTCGCAAGACTTCTGACGCCCGGTGATGAGGCGATTGCGGTCGAACGCGCCTAGCAGGCGGCAATCTTGTCGACACAATAAAAAAAGCGCCTCGATGAGAGGCGCTGGAGGACAGACCGGGTTCGGGATGACCGGTTAAGGTCGGGGGGTTAAACCCGGTCCGCGATTACAGCACGGACGCCAGTGGAGACGTTGGCTGGCATCCGCCAAAACACTTGCTTGGTTCCTTATGACAACAGCATTATCCACCATTGGCGCGGCGCTGCAACTGCCGTTCGTCGGCCAATGCGCCGGGTATACACAGCGGGATCGCTGCGGGCCCACGATGCAGTCATCGCAAAAAAAGAAACCCAACCCCAAATCGTGGGGCTGGGTTGGAGACTCCGGCCCGGAAGACCGGCTAAAGAACAATCGTCGGCCGCGACTCCCAGTCGTCAGCCGCCCGGAAGGCGATCGTGCATGCGCTGGCGAAACGCGTCCATGCGCGCCATCCCCGCGTTGATAGCGTCGCGCACCGTTGCCTTCTGCTCGGCGGAAAAGGTGCCATAAAGCGCGAGCCACGCCGTACGAGCCTGCTTTCGCTGCGCGATGTTCTGCGCCTGCACTTGATCGGAAAGCGAGGCAAGCGCGGCGAGGTCCGGATCGGCCTTGGCCAGCTCGGCCTGAGTTGCCGCTTTGAGTTGCTGGAAATTAGCGCGCATGGCATCGTGTGCGGTCTTGCTTTGCGCGACCGCGGCGTCCCATTGCTGCTGCTGAGAAGTATTGAGATTGAGCGTCGCCTGAATCCGCTGCAGCACCGCGATGGGGTCGTGCATCCCGTGTCCGGGCGCCTGAGCCCAGGCCTGCCACGCGATACCGGCAAATCCGGCCGCGAAGATAAGTGCGAGTTTGAGTTTCATCGGTCATACCTTTCGTTCAGATGTCGGTAGACAAAATCGCGCCGCAAGGCACGGCACACGTTTCGAACCATCGCTGCCTCTTTGCTGCAGGCATTGCCGCATGCGGATGACATGCGGACTCCCTGGACCGATTATGAGCACTTCACCGCGCCATCGTCTTACCGTTGTGTAACCAATCATTACGCGCACCGGCGGGCGTTACAATTCGAGACAACGCCAGCCGCTTTTTCGCGATCTGGTCGACTACGACGAAACGCAATGAAACAGGTCAACCCGAAAATTCTGGTAATCGATGACGATCCGCGACTGCGCGATCTGCTGGTCCGTTATCTGACCGAACAGGGCTTTCAGGTCCAGGCGCTTGGCGACGCCAGAGATCTCGACAAAAAGCTGCAGCGCGACCCGCCGCATCTACTGGTGCTGGATCTCATGCTTCCCGGAG
Organism: Casimicrobiaceae bacterium; assembly: GCA_035544975.1. GTDB lineage: Bacteria > Pseudomonadota > Gammaproteobacteria > Burkholderiales > Casimicrobiaceae > PALSA-1003. Next base: position 1,553 of record DASZZK010000169.1, read on the forward strand.
AAGACGGGCTCGCCGTGTGCCGGCGCCTGCGGGCCTCCGGCGAAACGGTGCCGGTGATCATGCTGACAGCCAAGGGTGAGGACGTCGATCGCATCGTCGGCCTGGAAATGGGTGCCGACGATTACCTGCCGAAGCCCTTCAATCCGCGCGAGTTGGTAGCCCGCATTCACGCGGTACTTCGCCGCCAGACCGAACGGCTCGCGCCCGGCGCGCCTGGAGCCGATGGGCAAATTGTGTTTGGACCGTATCGTCTGGACCTGGGCACGCGAGAGCTGATGCGCGGCAGTGAGGCAATTGCATTGACGACCGGCGAGTTCGGTTTGCTCAAGGTGCTCGCGAGCCACCCCCGGCAGCCGCTGGCTCGTGAAAAACTGATGCTCCTTGCCCGCGGACGCGACCACGATGTGTTCGATCGCGCCATCGACGTGCAGGTGTCGCGGTTGCGCAAGCTCATCGAAGCGAATCCATCGGCGCCGCGTTATATTCAGACGGTGTGGGGTTTCGGTTATGTGTTCGTTCCCGACCAGGCTCCAAACGCGGCGTCGACCAGCGAGAAGGTTGGCACTTGACGCTCTGGCCGCGGTCGCTGTTCGGCCGCCTCGCATTGCTGTTGCTGCTGGTCATATTGATCAGCCAGGCGACCGCGATCTTTCTCTTCCGTCAGGATCGCGCGGCCCTGCTCTCGCGCCAGTTCGGCGACACCAAGATCGTTCAACTCAAGGCGTTGCGCGCCGGGCTCGCGGCCGCCGATCCCAAATCGACCACAGCCGCACTTGCCAGGTTCGGCGAAGCGTACCAGGCACGCATCGTCCCGGACGATGGAAGCCGTTTCGTCGGCGGACCGCCGCAAAACCGGGTGTTGGTCGAACTGCTGCAGAGACTGAAGTCCGAGCTGGGGCCGGAGACGGATCTGCGTATTCAACCGCGGCTGCAGCTGCTGTGGATCAAGCTGCAGGCGGGAGAAAACGCCTACTGGGCCGGGTTTCAACTTCCGCCCCGGCCCGCGGACGAAGTCCAGTCGCGGGCGCTGGGATGGAGCTTGATCGCGCTGGCGGTGCTCCTCACCAGCGCTTATTTCTTCGCCCGCTACCTCGCGCGTCCGCTGCGGCAGCTCAACGATGCCGTGGCCCACGTCGGCGAGGGCAAGCTGCCCCCGCCGCTGCCCGAGACCGGACCTTCCGAAATCGCAAGCCTGAACCGCGGCTTCAACCAGATGCTCGCCAAGCTCCGTCAAGCTGACGAGGATCGCGCGCTGCTGCTCGCGGGCGTGTCGCATGACTTGCGGACGCCGCTGGCTCGCTTAAGGCTCGGCATCGAGGTCGGTGCCAACGATGCCTCTACGCACGAAGGAATGATCTCCGACATCGCCGAGATGGACAAGATCATCGGTCAGTTTCTCGAATTTGCGCGCGACAACCGCCAGGCGCCGCTGGAGATGCGGGAGCTCAATGACATCGTCGCGTCGGCGGTCGAGCGCTACCAGAAGGCCGGAAACGAAGTCCGTTTCAGCCGCGGCGATCTGCAGCCCCTGCCGCTGCGCTCAACCGCGATGTCGCGGTTGATCGCCAACCTGATCGATAACGCCCTGCGCTACGGCGCTCCTCCGGTCGACATCGTCACGCGCGCCGACGGCCGGTCCGCGGTGCTCGAAGTTGCCGATCGTGGGCCGGGCATTGCGGCGGATCAGGTCGAGCATCTGAAGCGACCTTTCACGCGAGGCGAGCCTGCGCGCACGGGCGGTGCCGGGGCGGGGCTCGGGCTCGCGATTGTCGAGCGCATCGCACGGCTTCACGGGGCAAGGTTCGAGCTGTTGTCGCGCGAGGGTGGCGGCACATGCGCGCGCGTGACCTTCGCCGGCCGCAGCACGCTTACCGATCCTTGATCGGTCCGAAACGTCCGCTTGCGCCTGAAGCCGCGATCAACGCAAAGCCGCGCGGTTTGAATGTCACGCCCATCAGTTCTTGTGCACGAGCAGCAGCGAGGCCAACGCTGCACGAATGGCGTCGGGTATCGGCGTCGGCCGCCGGGTCGAGCGTTCGACCCAGACGTGAACGAAGTAGCCCGTTGCCGCGGGCGCATCCGCGCCCTGCTCAAACAAGCCGATATCGTAGGTCACCGAGGAATTGCCCAGCTTGTCGACACGCAATCCAGCGTCGATAATCTGCGGGAAGGATAGTGGCCGGTGAAAAAGACACCGCGTTTCGACGACCAGCCCCATCGCGGGCCCGGCGCGAATATCGAGACCGCCTTCATGAATCAGATGTTCGTTGACGACGGTGTCGAAATACGAGTAGTAGGCGACGTTATTGACGTGGCCGTACGTATCGTTGTCCATCCACCGGGTGGGT
>DASZZK010000170.1:0-3039 GCA_035544975.1 Casimicrobiaceae bacterium
CATCAACGAGCTGGTGTGCGAAGGCTGCGGCGACTGCGGCGTGAAGTCGAATTGCGTTTCCGTCGCGCCGGTGGAAACCGAGTTCGGACGCAAGCGCACCATCGATCAGAGCTCGTGCAACAAGGATTTTTCCTGCGTCAACGGTTTTTGCCCGAGCTTCGTGACGGTGGTCGGCGGCAATCTGCGCAAGCCGCAAAAGGCCGCGTCGGGAGAATTCCCCGCGCTGCCGGAGCCCACGCTCGCGTCGACCGCGGCGCCTTATGGCATCCTGGTTACCGGCATCGGCGGCACCGGTGTCGTGACCATCGGCGCGCTGCTCGGCATGGCCGCGCATCTCGAGGGCAAGGGCTGCAGTGTCCTCGACATGACCGGGCTGGCGCAGAAAAACGGCGCCGTCGTGTCGCACGTGCGCATTGCCGATACGCCGGAACAGCTTTACGCCACGCGCATCGCCGCGGGAGAAGCGAAGCTGATTCTGGCGTGCGACATTCTTACCGGCGTCGGCTACGAGGCCGTGGCCAAGATGCAAAAAGGCGTGACCAAGGCGCTCGTCAATACCGCGCTGGTGATGCCCGCCGACTTCACCCGCAACGCCGATCTCAAGTTCCCGCTGGGCTCGATGGAGCACGAGATCAAGGATGCGGTGGCTCCCGGCGACGCGGAGTTCCTCGACGCGACCAAGCTCGCCACCGGGCTGATGGGAGACTCCATCGCCACCAACCTGTTCATGGTCGGCTTCGCCTATCAGCGCGGATTGATTCCGCTGTCCGAGGCGGCGATTCTGCGGGCGATCGAATTGAACGGCGCGGCGATCGAATCGAACAATGAGAGCTTCAAGTGGGGACGCCTGGCTGCCGTCGAGCCGGAGCGGGTGCTGGCCGCGGCGATTCCGCGGGAAAAGCCCGAGTCGCAGCGCCTGTCGACGTCGCTCGATGAGATGATCGCTCGCCGCGCGAGCTTTCTCACCGCGTACCAGGATGGCGCGTACGCCAAGCGCTATACCGATTTCATCGACAAAGTGCGCACCGCCGAGCTCGCCAGATTGCCGGGCAGAAGCGCGCTCACCGAAGCGGTCGCGCGCTACTACTTCAAGCTGCTTGCGATCAAGGACGAATACGAAGTTGCGCGGCTCTATACCGACGGCGATTTCGCCAAGCGCGTCGCGTCGCAGTTCGAAGGCGACTACAAGCTGACCTTCCATCTCGCGCCGCCCTTGAGCAACAAGCCCGACGCGGTGACGGGCGAAGCGAAAAAGAGCGTCTACGGACCCTGGATGATGAGCGCGTTCAAGCTGCTGGCGAAAATGAAGGGTCTGCGCGGGACGGCGTTCGACATTTTCGGAAAGAGCGCCGAGCGGCGCAGGGAGCGGCAGCTGATCACCGACTACGAAGCGCTGATCGAGGAGCTCTTACCGAGGCTCGCCGCTCACAATCACGCCATCGCGGTCGATCTGGCGAGCATTCCCGAATACATCCGCGGCTACGGTCACGTCAAGGATCGCCATCTCAAGGCGGCCAAGGCGAAGGAAGCCGAGCTGGTCGCGGCGTACCGCTCGGTCAAACCGGCACCACTGCCGCAGCCGATCGCCGCGTAGCGTGCGCTGTTGGCCGCGTCGGCGCGCCCGCGCTGCCTCGCGTCGGCGGTCCCGTTCGCCCGCTACCGTACAATTCAGGGCCTGCGGCTTGAGCTTTTCGAATCCACTTCCCGCAGTACTGAGAGGCGAACATGCAGCAACCCTTCGATCTTTCCGGCAAGGTCGCGCTGGTCACCGGCGCATACCGCGGTCTCGGTTTTGCGATCGCGCAGGGCCTCGCGCGGGCCGGCGCGAAAGTGGTTCTGAATGGACGCCGGCAGGAGGCGATCGATTCCGCGGCCGAGTCGCTGCGGGGCGAAAAGCTCGACGTCTCGACATCCGTGTTCGACGTCACCGATCGCGATGCCATCGACGCCGGCGTGGCCGCGATCGAATCCAGCGTCGGGCCGGTCGACATCCTGTTCAACAATGCCGGCATCCAGCGCCGCGGCGCCTTTGTCGGCTTCCCGCAGGAACAGTGGGATGAGATCATCGCCACCAACCTGACCGCGCCGTTCGCCGTATCGCAGGCAGTGCTGCCGCAAATGATCGCGAAAAAGCGTGGCAAGATCGTTCACATCGCGTCGCTGATGAGCGAGTTGGCGCGGCCGAGTGTGGTGCCCTACACCGCAGCCAAGGGCGGAGTGCGGCAGTTGACGCGCGGCATGGCGGTCGAGCTCGCCCCGCACAACATTCAGGTCAACGCCATCGCGCCGGGCTACTTCGCCACGGAGATGAATCGCGCGCTGATCGACAATGCCGAGTTCAATGCCTGGGTCTCCAAACGCACGCCGGCCGGCCGCTGGGGCCAGCCCGAAGAGCTCGCCGGGTTGGCGGTATTTCTCGCTTCGAACGCATCGAACTACATGACCGGGCAAATGCTCGTTATCGATGGTGGGATGAGTGTGGCGCTGTGAGCAGCGAGCCGCCCGCGAATAAGCGCGCGCCGGCGACGCAAGGCATTGGCATCCTACGGATAACGTACAAAGAGCAGGCGCTCTGAGCAGCGAGTCGGGTCCACCGGCCGAATTTCCCCCATGGCCCATTCGCCCCGACCCGTGATACGCTGCCGCGGTCCGTCCTTCGCAGGGTCACGGCACGGGGCCGGCCCTTCCACATGAGCAGCGTCGCGCACATCCCTTCCCCCATTGCCACGCTCGACGAGGACGCGTGGGACGATCTGCTCAACTACATCGAAGAGCGCCGGGTCATCCCGATCATCGGCCCCGAGCTGCTCAAGGTCGACACCGAGACCGGGCCTCGGCTCCTGTACGACTGGGTCGCCGAGCGGCTCGCGGTCAAGCTCGGCGTGGACACCGGAAAGCTGCCGCAGCCGTACACGCTGAACGATGTCGTGTGCTGGTACCTTTCGTCGCACGGACGCCGCGAGGAGGCCTACACCCGCATTCGCAGCATCCTTCGGGACGCGAATTTCGCCCCGCCGCTCGCGCTGCGCCAGCTCGCGC
>DASZZK010000171.1:0-5600 GCA_035544975.1 Casimicrobiaceae bacterium
ATCCGCCGCGAGCTTCGACGTCCCGCCACAGGTTTGCGACGGCAGCCGGGTCGCGTTCCGCGAGGTCGAAAATGAAACGCTCGAAGTTCGACGCCTTGGAAATATCCATCGACGGGCTCGACGTCTGCACTAGCTCGGCACCGCTGCGGACACGATATCGGCCGCTCCTGAAAAACTCGTCGAGCACGTCGTTCTCGTTGGTGGCAACGATCAGCCGGCGGATTGGAAGCCCCATCCGTCTGGCGACGTGACCGGCGAGCACGTTGCCGAAATTGCCCGATGGAACGGCGAAGGAAACCTGCTCATCGTCATCTCGCGTTGCCGCAAAGTAGCCCTTGAAGTAATACACGACCTGCGCCGCGATGCGCGCCCAATTGATGGAATTGACGGCGCCGAGGTGAAACCGCCGCTTGAACGCCGCGTCGGCGGCGATCGACTTGACGATGTCCTGGCATTCGTCGAATACGCCGTCGATGGCGATGTTGAAGATATTGGCGTCGGTAAGCGAGTACATCTGCGCGGTCTGAAACGGGCTCATCTTGCCCTTGGGCGACAGCATGAACACCGACAGGCCGCGTTTTCCCCGCATGGCGAGCTCGGCTGACGATCCGGTATCTCCCGAAGTCGCGCCGAGGACGTTCAGTGTCGCGTGCTGTTTCGCAAGCACATACTCGAACAGGTTGGCGAGGAGCTGCAGCGCGATGTCCTTGAACGCCAGCGTAGGACCGTTGGACACGCGAAGGAGAAACAGATTCGGCTCCAGAGCGAGCAGCGGCGCGATCTCGTCGCTGCCGAAGGTCGCGGCGGTGTAAGTGCGGGCAATGATCGCCTGCAGGTCCGCCGCCGGTATATCGTCGGCATAGCGCGACAGGACCGCGAATGCGAGCTGACGATAGTCGAGCGGACGCAGCGTCGCCAGCTCGGCGGAGGTGAAGCGCGGATAGCTCTCGGGCACCGCGAGCCCGCCGTCGGGCGCGAGGCCTTCGAGCAGAATCGCCGAGAAGGGCTGCGGCGGCAGCGGCCCGAAACCCGCGCTGCGCGTGCTGACGTAGCGCATTACTGTATTCGAGACATCATTCGGACGCATGGATTGGCGATGACAATGTCGTCATTCCCGCGAAAGCGGGAATCCATTGGTTATTGAACAGGCGCAAAATGGATCCCCGCTTTCGCGGGGATGACGTCCGTTTCTTTCGCGGGGATGACGTTCTTTGTCATGTCTTTCACAGTCAATTCAGCTCTTCCATGCGAATGCGCACGACCTTGCCATTCACGGTCGGCAGCGATTCGATTTTGGCGATCGCATCGACCACCTGGCGCTCGATCGACTGGTGCGTCAGCAAGATGATATCGGTGCGGTCTTCGCCCTCGGGCGGCTCTTTCTGGATCATGGCCTCGATCGAAATCTCGCGGTCGGCGAGGATGCGGGTGATGTCGGCCAGCACGCCGGGCTGGTCGAGCACCCGCATGCGCAAGTAGTAGCTCGTTCGCACCTCGCCCATCGGTAAAAACGGAATGTTGGAGAGCTGGTCGGGCTGAAATGCGAGATGCGGAACGCGATGCTCCGGGTCCGCGGTATGCATGCGGGTAACGTCGACCAGGTCCGCGATGACGGCGCTCGCGGTAGGTTCCGCGCCGGCGCCCGGGCCGTAATACAGCGTCGCGCCCACGGCGTCGCCCTTGACCAGCACCGCGTTCATCGCTCCTTCGACGTTGGCGATGAGGCGCTTTTTCGGCACCAGCGTCGGATGGACCCTGAGCTCGATGCCTTCGCCCGCCGCGCTCTTCGCGCTCCCTGCGACCGAGGCGCGCCGGGTGATGCCGAGCAGCTTGATGCGGTAGCCGAGCTCCTCGGCGTAGCGGATATCCTCGCGCGTGAGCCGCGTGATCCCTTCGGTGTAGACCTTGTCGAGCTGCATCGGCACGCCAAAGGCGATGGCCGACATGATGGCGAGCTTGTGCGCGGCGTCGATGCCTTCGACGTCGAACGTCGGATCTGCTTCCGCGTAACCGCGCGCCTGCGCCTCCGCCAGCACCGCCGCGAACGGCGCGCCGGTGGCACGCATTTCGGACAGGATGAAGTTGCTGGTGCCGTTGATGATGCCGGCGATCCATTCGATCCGGTTGGCGGTCAGCCCCTCCCGCAGCGCCTTGATGATCGGTATCCCGCCGGCGACCGCGGCCTCGAACGCGACCATCACGCCGGCTTTCTGCGCGGCCGCGAAAATCTCGTTGCCATGGCGGGCAAGAAGCGCCTTGTTAGCCGTCACGACATGCTTTCCGTTGGCTATCGCGCGAAGGACATACGATTTCGCCGGCTCGATGCCGCCGATCAGCTCGACGACGATGTCCACGTCGGGATGATCGATCACCACTTCGCAATCGGTGGTGAGATGGATGTCCTTCGCGCCGCGCGTGGCTTTTTGCGCACGCTCGAGGGTGCGGGTCGCAATCCAGGTGATGCGAATCGGCCTGCCGGCGCGGCGGCTGATCTCTTCCTCGTTGCGCTTAAGAACCGTCCAGGTGCCGCAACCGACGGTGCCCATGCCCAGCAATCCTACCTGCAGAGGTTTCAAGGGTGCCTGAGTCATCGCTCGCCCGATCAAAGCCGTCCGTCGTCGCGAAACATCTGCTTGATGCCGCGTATGGCCTGACGGGTCCTGCTCTCGTTCTCGATCATCGCAAAGCGAACGTGCTCGTCGCCGAATTCACCGAAACCGATGCCGGGCGACACCGACACTTTCGCCTGCGATATCAGTTTTTTGGTGAACTCGAGCGATCCCAGCGCCTTGTACGCATCGGGAATCTTGGCCCAGACGTACATCGAAGCCTTGGGTATATCCACCAGCCAGCCCGCCTCGTGCAAGCCCTTGACCAGCACGTCGCGGCGTTTTTGGTAGGTCATCGCGATGGCGGCGACGCAGTCCTGCGGCCCCTCGAGCGCGGCGATCGCCGCCACCTGGATCGGCGTGAACGTCCCGTAGTCATGATAACCCTTGATGCGCGCCAGGGCGTTCACCAGGTCCTTGTTGCCGACCATGAAACCGATGCGCCATCCGGCCATGTTGTAGCTTTTGGACATGGTGAAGAATTCCACGGCGACGTCGCGCGCACCGGCCACCTGCATGATCGACGGCGCCTTCCAGCCATCGAAGCAGATGTCGGCGTAGGCCAGATCGTGCACCACGTAAATGCCATGCTCCCTGGCGAGTGCGATGATCTTCTCGAAGAAGGGAAGCTCGACACATTGCGCGGTCGGGTTGGCCGGAAAATTGATGATGAGCATCTTCGGTTTGGGAAAGCTCATCTTGATGGTGTGCTCGAGCTCGGCGAAGAAGTCCACGTTCGGCGTCAGCGGCACCTGACGGATGTCGGCGCCGGCGATCACCGGTCCGTAGATATGGATTGGGTAGCTGGGATTCGGAACCAGCACCGTGTCGCCGCGGCCGAGCGTGGCGAGCGTCAGGTGCGCGATGCCCTCCTTGGAGCCGATGGTGACGATCGCTTCGGTGTCCGGATCGAGCTCGACGCCGTAGCGGCGCAGATACCACTGGCAGATCGCGCGCCGCAGGCGCGGTATGCCGCGCGACACCGAGTAGCCATGAGTGTCGGGGCGCTGCACGGTCTCGACCAGCTTGGCGACGATGTGCGCCGGCGTCGGCCCGTCGGGGTTGCCCATGCCGAAGTCGATGATGTCTTCGCCGCGGCGGCGCGCCGCCATCTTGAGCTCAGCGGTGATATTGAAAACATAGGGCGGCAGGCGCTCGATGCGCGGGAACTGCACTGAATCGGGGGAGGCCATGCAGGTCTTCCTGCGTAAGCGCCCGGAACCGTCCGAGCGACGTAGAAGCGGCTGAAGTTATAATCCTAACGGAGTTATGGACTTACCGCAACGCACAAAACGCGGTTCAGGGCCCTTACTTGCGTAAGAACTTCGCATGAAATTCCATCTCAACACGAGCGCGGGCAACGTGTTTACGGGCTATGGCGACGACTACGTTCGCCTCGGTATCGTTTTGTACCGCGAAAATATCGTGGTAACGCCGGAACGGATTCTGACCGGCTGGTGTCCGGGCGGATTCGACGCGCTCACCGATGCGGACTTCGCCGCGGTGGCGGCGCTGCAACCGGAAATCTTATTGCTCGGCACCGGTGCGAGGCAGCGTTTTCCGTCGCCGCGCCTTACGCGTGCGCTCGCCGAGGCGCGCATCGGTCTGGATGTGATGGACACGCCGGCGGCGTGCAGAACGTTCAATATTCTCGCCGCGGAGGAAAGAAAAGTCGCGGTGGCGATTCTTCTGGACCCGCGCCGAGCGCGGCCGACCGCTTAAGACGACTTACGCGGCTTGCTTGGCTTGACCGCGATATTCGCGGGCGGCCGAAAGCCGATCACGAAGTCCCTCGCGATGTCGCCGGGATGAACGACGTAGAGTGGCCCCCACGACGGGTTCCCGTCGTGCATTTGCTTCAGCACACCGATCATGCGCTCGAAGATCTTCGGAATCGGTGCGGCCTTCTCGAGCGCCGCCATCACCGCCGCTGAGACCACATGCGCGGCATAGGCTCCGCCCACGTAAGTCGCCGGGAGCGAGGCGGCGGTCGAGAGCGACGGCATCAGCTTTGCCACGATGAGCTCGTCCACGTCGCGCCAGTTCTGGATCTCGGAAAAAGCGTGGCCGTCGAGCGCATCGAGCGCCGTTGCGGCGATCGTCCGCGCCACCACGGCCGCGGATTTTTTTGCCTGCGCTGCGGTGACGTGATCGCCGGCAAGCACGATCTTGCCCGCGTCCTTGTCGGTCTCCTTGACGATGGCATCGGCCCACATTCCGGCGCTGGAAAACAGCAGCAGGCGCACGACTTCGGCGGAAACATAACCGCGAACGAGATCGGCCGGATGCGAGTCGTCGGCGGGCCCGTCGCTGGACAATTTCGGACCGTCTCCGAGCGCGGCGTCGATCCCGCGGAAATAAGCGATCAAGCCGATCGCGGCGGCCGGCCCCAGATTGAGCACGCCGAGCACGTCGGACGCGGTCTCGTCCATGCGCGATGACCAGTAATCGGCGATTCGGATGCCGAGCTTGGCCTTCATCAGCGCCACTTGTACGCGATCGGTCAATTCCTTGAGCAGACCCTCATCGGCATGCAGAATATCGTGCCCGCCGCATTCGTGTCCCAGTGCCGCCCAGGCGCAGAGCCCGTGACGTGCGTTTGCCGGTGGCAGGTTGACCACGCCGACGCGCAAGCCGAAGCTCTGCGTCGCGTCGACCGGCCAGGTATACGGGCCGGAATCGGGATTGCCCCATTTCACCAATGGGGCGATGACTTCGTAGTCGGGAGGTTTGACTCCGCGGCGATCTTCGGCGGAAAGGAAGCCGTCGTAGAGATCGCTGATCACCTCCTGAAACGCATCAAGCGGCGTCGACTGATAGCCTGCGCCGTTTTGCAGGATCGCCTGCGCGATGTCGATCATCAGCCCGGCGGTGCTCTGGCGGTTGGGGTCCTTGTGCAACACTTGTGCGAACTTGGCTGCGCCGAGATCCTTTAACGTGGAGAGGAACGGCTCGGCAGCCGCGGTGCGATAGAGCGGAGGGAGCTTCATT
>DASZZK010000172.1:0-5027 GCA_035544975.1 Casimicrobiaceae bacterium
GACTGGAAGTGCTGCGTACCCTCAACGACGCGGGCATCGTGACGGATAACCCGGTGGGCGTGGCGATATGGACGAACGAGGAGGGCAGTCGCTTCGTCCCTGTGATGGGCGGCTCCGGCGCGTTTGCGGGTGTGTATACACTCGAACACATTCGGCAGCAGCGCGACATCGACGGCATCGCCTTTGGCGATGCGCTCAACGCGATCGGTTATGCTGGAGACGCACCGGTCGGCGGACGTGCGCTCGATGCCTATTTCGAGGCGCATATCGAGCAGGGTCCTGTTCTCGAGCGCGAGGACAAGATCGTGGGCGTGGTGACAGGAGCGCTGGGCCTGCGCTGGTACGACTGCATCTGGACCGGCCAGGACGCGCATGCCGGGCCAACGCCGATGGAAGCGCGCCGCGATGCATTACGCGGAGCTTCGCGCATGGTCGAAGCGATCCACGCGCTGGCGGTGCGCCATGCGCCCGACGGCCGGGCCACGGTCGGGTTTATGCAGGTCAGCCCCAACTCGCGCAACGTCGTTCCGGGCCGCGTCAAGATGACCGTCGACATGCGGCATCCCGATGACGGGCAACTCGCCAGGATGGACCGCGAGCTTCGCGACGCGGCGGCCGCGATCGCCCGCGACCTTGGCCTCGAATGCGATCTGCAACAAGTCGACCACGTCCCGGCGTCGCGTTTCGACTCGAGCTGCGTCGATGCCGTGCGCGCCGCGACGCGCGCGCTCGGGCTTGCGCATCGTGAGATAGTGAGCGGCGCCGGCCATGATGCGATCTACATTGCACGCGTCGCCCCGACCTCGATGATATTCGTGCCGTGCAAGGACGGCATCAGCCACAACGAGATCGAGGATGCGCGCCCGGAGCACCTCGAGGCAGGCGCCAATGTTCTTCTGCATGCGATCCTCGCGCGCGCGCTCCGCTCGAGTGCTGCAACCGGTTCTTCTGGAGCGAAGCATGGTTGACGCCGCAACGCCGCCTGCGGCCGCTTCCGAGCTCGTCGACAAACTCGTCGTCGCCAATCGCATACTGTACCGGCAGGGCGTCGTCGACGGCTTCGGTCACGTAAGCGCGCGACACGACAGGTCGCCCGGCCACTTCCTGCTCGCGCGCAACATGGCGCCGGGGCTCGTCCGGCGTGATGACATCATCACCTTCGATCTCGACGGCACGGCGCTCGACGCCGAGGGACGCCGCGTATATCTGGACCGGTTCATTCACGGCGAGATCTACCGCGCACGCGCCGATGTCCAGGCGATCGTGCACAGCCATTCGCCGAGCGTCATTCCCTTCGGCGTCACCGGGCAGCCGCTGCGGCCGATCTTCCACATGAGCGGATTTCTGGGCGAAGGCGCGGCGCTGTTCGAGATACGCAAGGTTGCCGGAGATACCGACATGCTGATCAGCGACTCGCGATTGGGCGTGGCACTGGCGGCCGCGCTCGGCGCACGGTCGACGGTGCTGATGCGCGGGCACGGCTCGACCGTCGTCGGGGCCTCGATTGAGCAGGCCGTGTACCGCGCGATCTACGCCGAGGTCAACGCCAAGCTGCAGATTCAGGCGGTGACGCTGGGCGAGATAACCTATCTCAACTCGCAGGAGGCGGCCAAGGCCGCCGCGATCAACGATACCCAGTTGGCGCGGACCTGGGAGCTATGGCTGCGGGAAATCGGCACCATCGAATAGGACCGAAACCCTATTTCGCGCGCGTGTAGTACTTGAACAACTCGTCCTGCTGTGGCTTGGTGAGCGGCGCCGGCAGAAACTTCAGGCTGACGGAATCCGCCATCGCCTCGTCGAGGCCGGACAGCCGCTCGAGCCGAAGATTCTCCTTGGGAAAGAACTGGTCGCGCACCTGCTTCGCAAGGGCCTCCGAAATGCCGACCCATTCGGCGTAGGCCTTCAGCGCCGCGGGATCGGAATACATCCAGTCCAGCGTCTCGCGATAGGCCTGCAGGTAGCGGTCGATGACCTCGCGCTTTTGCTCCGCGGTCGCGGTGTTGGTGATCATCAGCCGCACGGTCTGGTTGCGAAAAGCCGGCACGTCGCTTTCGCGGGCGACGATGCGGATGCGGCCCTGCTGCAGCGCTTCGACACCGAACGGCGGCGACGACCAGCCGATGTCGACCTGGCCCGACATCGTCTGCGTGAACGTCGACGATGGGCTGCCGGTGGCCACGGGCTTCACCTGAACGCCGAATTCCCGGATGAACGCCAGCACCGTCCAGTTGCTCGATGAACCGCTGGTGGAATAGGCGATCGTTTTCCCGGACGCGTCCTTGAGCGACTTGATCGGCGAGGCCGCGGGGACATACCAGAACAGGTCGTCCGCTCCGGTCATCGAGTTGGCGATGGCGCGCACGGGAGCGCCCTTGGCGAAGGCGCCAAGCACGCCCGCGGTGCCGACGCCGAGGCCCAGGTCGACGCTGCCCGAGATCACCGCCTGCAGCGTCTCGCCCGCGCCCTGGGTGTAGAGGAGCTCCAGCGTCAAGCCCTGCTTGGCGAAAAAGCCCGCTTTCTGACCGAGCTCCGGCGCCGCGTTTTCCCAGTTGCCGCGCTGCCCGATCGCCAGCTTGAGCGTATCCGCAGCGAGCGCGCTTGCACTCGCCATGGTCAACAGAGCGGCAATCAGCCATTGCCTTGCCGGTGTCAGTTTCATTGTGAGCTCCTTATTTGTCGTAGGCTCAATGCGCGTACCGACAAAAGAATTGAATGGCCCTGGCTCGATATATTTTTTAGACCGCGCTAGCCTTGAGTTATTCTAGCTCACCACCCTCCTTGGCACTAAACCGTAGCGAGCCTTTGGACGGTGTCGGGGAAGCGCTTCACCAAATTTATCAGGAGCGCCGCCTGAGCATTCGGCTTTGCGCGTCCTTGCTCCCAGTTTTCCAAAGTTCGCACGTTGGTGCGCAGGTACACCGCGAACAATGCCCGCGACAGATTCAGGCTTTGGCGCAGCCTAATCAGGTCTTTCGGAGTTACCGCTGGAACTGGTTTGAATTCCGCCGCGTGCGTACGAAGCGTCCGCTTTCCCTGACGGCTCTCGGCCAGAGCTGCCATGCCTTCGGTTAATTCGGTAAACACGTCGCGCTTGGACTTGCGCTTGGCTTGAACTTTGACAGTCGTTTTCATGTCTTTCTCCTTACTTCTAGCTCTGCTTTTAGCATCGCCTTCAATAGTTTTCGCTGTTGTGGCGACAGATCATCTCGCTCATCCTTGTCATAGACCGTGTAGAGCCAGAACTGCAACCCGCTTTCCCACCAGTAATAGATGATACGCAGGCCCCCGCGTTTGCCTTTGCCGCGTCGCGCGTCCGCAAATCGTAGTTTGCGCAGTCCACCTGTGCCTTCGATGACGTCACCAGCATCCGGGCTCTTCATCAAGGTCGCCTGGAACGTTGTGAACGCCTCGTCACTGAAATATTCGGCCCGATAGCGGTCAAATGCAGGCAACTCTACAAAGACGGCCTTCACAACCACTATTATACGCAAGTTGCGTAAGTACGCAAGTTACGTACAATCATAGGCGGCAACACTTGCATAGCTGAGTTGGTTCGCAAAATAATCCGGGACACGACAATCAATGAACGATACTTGCCGTTCTGCACGAGCTTGAGCCAACTTAATTATGAACGCGCCTGGCAACGCCGGCGGATAGGGAGGGGTTATGAAGCAGGTACGGGTGGTCGACTCGCATACCGCCGGCGAGCCCACACGCGTCGTGGTCGAAGGGGGCCCGGACCTCGGCGGCGGTGGCATCGCGAAACGCCTCGAGCGCTTCCGGGCGGATTACGATCACTTTCGATCCGGTATCGTCAACGAGCCGAGAGGATCGGATGTCCTGGTCGGAGCGCTGCTGTCCGAGCCCGACGATGCGAGCTGCGCGGCCGGAGTGATTTTCTTTAACAATGTCGGAACCATCGGCATGTGCGGTCACGGGACCATGGGGCTCGTCGTCACGCTCGCGCACCTGGGCAGGATCGGCGTCGGCACCCATCGCATCGAAACCCCCGTCGGCATCGTGACCGCTACATTGCACGATCGCTCCCGCGTGACGGTGAGCAATGTGCAGAGCTATCGCTTTACCTCGAAAGTGAAGCTCGACATTCCGGGATACGGCGAGGTCATCGGGGACGTGGCCTGGGGAGGCAACTGGTTCTTCCTGGTCGAAGCGCGCGGGCTTGCCGTTTCCGCCGACAATACCGCCGCGCTCACTGGCTTCGCCGTTCAGGTGCGCCAAGCGCTGAATGCAACCGGCGTTCGCGGCGCGAACGGCGCGGAAATCGATCACATCGAGCTCTTCGGAGCCCCGTCCAAACGGGAAGCGCACAGCCGCAATTTCGTGCTCTGCCCCGGACTGGCCTACGATCGCTCGCCTTGCGGCACCGGTACCAGCGCCAAGCTGGCGTGTCTTTTTGCCGACGGGAAATTGCAGCCGGGCGAAGTCTGGCGGCAGGAAAGTGTCATCGGCACCCTGTTCGAGGCGTCTTTCACCGTCGACGAGAATCATCGCGACCGCGTGCTGCCTCACATCACGGGCGAGGCCTACGTCACCGGCGAATCGACGCTGATCTTCGACGATGCGGATCCCTTGCGGTGGGGCATCGACACGCGCGCGTGAGCAAGCATGTGCTCATCGTCGGCGGCGGCATCGTTGGGCTTAGCGTCGCCTATTTCTGTTCGCGCAAGGGGCATCGTGTCACGCTCCTCGAGCGGGGAGGCCGAAATCGCGGCGGCTGTTCCTTTGTCAACGCGGGCATGCTTGTGCCGAGCCACATCATTCCTCTGGCCAGTCCCGGCATGGTGCGGCTCGGTTTGCGGTGGATGTGGAATCCCGAAAGCCCGTTTTACGTCAAGCCGCGTTGAGTGCCGATCTCTTGAGCTGGGCCTGGAAATTCCATCGGGCGGCGACGCAGGCCCACGTCGATCGCGCGGCGCCGGCTCTGCGTGATCTTCACCTTGCCAGCCGTGATTGCTACAGGGAATGGGCGTCGCTCTGGAACGACGAGTTCAATCTCGTCGAGC
>DASZZK010000173.1:0-4778 GCA_035544975.1 Casimicrobiaceae bacterium
TGTGGCACGTCCGTCGAGCTCGATCCATCCGTCGCGCCGGCGTGCACCCTCAAAGCGCTGGTTGTAGCAGACCGTCGCCCCGGCGCGCTGCGCCTCGCGCGTCAGCCATTGCATGAGTGCCGCGGTGTCGGTGGCCAGAAAATAGTAGCCCGGCGCCTGCAGATCGACATATCGCATGGCCGGCGCGTAAATGCGCACGCCGCGCACGCGCCGGGTCAATCGTGCCGGCACCTCCCAGCGTTCGGCCGCCTCCTTCACCAGCAAACCGGTGGTGCGGATCACCCGCTTCTCCGCGGAGCTACGCTCGATCACCAGCGCGCGCATGCCGCGCAGCGCCACCGAGCGCGCACAGGCGAGCCCCGCGAAACCGGCGCCGACAATCACGACGTCGAAATCCTCCCGCGATGGCGTCACGGCGCTCACGCCCACGACCGCCGATGCGAAAACGCGGGCAGCTCGCGCCGCACCTGCGCCAGTCGCGAGGCTTCCACGTCGCCGACGATGATGCCCGGCCCTGTCTCCAACTCGGCGACGACCACGCCCCATGGATCGATGAACAGGCTGTGGCCGAACGTCCGCCTCCCGTTCGGATGCACCCCGCCCTGCGCCGCGGCGAGCACGTAACACTGGTTCTCGATCGCACGCGCGCGAAGCAGCACGTGCCAATGCGCCGCCCCCGTTACCGCGGTGAATGCCGAGGGAACGAGGATCAACGACAAATCGGAGAATTGCCGATACAGCTCCGGAAATCGCATGTCGTAGCAGATCGAAAGCGCAACGCGGCCGCACGGCGCCTCGAACGAAACAGGCGACTGGCCGGGCTCGATGGTCTTGCCCTCGTCGTATCGCTCATCGCCCTGATTGAAGGTGAACAGGTGCATCTTGTCGTAGCGCGCGACGCGACGGCCGCTCGGATCGAACACCAGGGACGCGCTGCGAACGCGAGCCGGATCGGCAATGGCGATTGGCGACGCGCCCCCGACGACCCACACGCCGTGCTTGCGCGCGACGCGTGCCAGAAAATCCTGCTGCGGCCCGGCACCGTCCGTCTCCCGCGCGGTGACCTTGTCGATGCTGCGCGCACCGAATATTCCGAAATACTCCGGCAGCAGCACGAGCTGCGCCCCGCGACCCGCAGCGTCGGCGATGTGCGGCTCGATCGCGGCAAGATTCTCCCCGACATCGCCGCCGGAAACGGTCTGCACTGCGGCGACCCGAAAGCGCTCCACGCTCATTTTTTGGTCGACTCCGCGGGAACCGCTGCGGTCGCCGGACTGCGGCCGACTCGCTCGACGACCGGATCAGACCAGTTGCCGCTAACCACATACTCGTAAGCGAACATCTGCTCGATCGGGTCCTTCATCGCCGTTTGCGCAAACAGCGTTCCGGCGCCGACCGCCGCGCCCAGAATCGGATTGGCAAGCAGCAGCGCCGCCGCACCGACCGACACCGTGCCCGAAAGCGTCGGTTGCACCCGCACCCGCAGCTTTTGTGTTTCGTTGGCGATATTGGTCTCGCCGGAAATGCTCACGCGCGCCGACGGACCGACGATTTTCAGGTTATCGCTCTTCATTACTCCGTCCTGAACGCGCACGTCGCCGGTGATCTCGTCGAAGGCGAAGCCCTCGCCGAACAGATCCTGAAAATCGAAGGTGAAGCGGCGCTTGAGCGCCTGCAACGAAAGCACGCCGAGCAATTTTCCCAAGCCGGGGTCCAGTTTCACGAACTGGCCACTGCCGGTTTCCACCCTGAACATGCCGTTGAGCGTCGGATAATCGAATTCCTGCGGGCTGCCCGACCATTCGAGTTGCCCATGAATGTGCGTGCGGCCGCCGAGGACCGCGTCGGGCATGCCGAAGCGGGCGAGATACTTTCCGGCGTCACGCACTTCGAGGTCGGTATCGAGTTGCGTTCTCGGTGCACGACCCGCACCCCGCCACCACCCCGACGCGACCAGACTCCCGTCGTCGCTGCTGAGCTTGAGGCTTTCGATGCGCCAGTCGCTTTCGCTTGGCTGCGCGATCAGCTCGAGCTTGCCGAGATCGCGCTCCTTATGGCGAAAGCTATCGGCAACGATATCCACCGAAGGCCATGGATTAGCCGCCGGCGAAGCGCCTTGCGCCGCCGGAGTCGCGGTCGCCGAGTGCGGCACGGATGGCGGTGCCGTAAAACGCAGTAGGCGCGCGACGATGCGTCCGTTCAAGCGTCCCGGGGCTGACCCTTGCCAACGCGCGGTACCGACCAGCTCGCGGCCACGGAGGTCTATTTGCCAATCGTCTCCGCTGCGACTGGCACCAATACGAAGGTCGTTCAACTGACGGCCGAAGACGTCCATGGCGCCGACGGTGAGATCGACTCCTGTCAACGGTAATACCTCCGGACCCGAGTCGAGCTGACGTTTGACGGTGAGCCAGCCGTCGAGATCCAGTGTCGCAACCTCGCCGCGCAGCCACAGGCCGCGACGGTCGGCGTCACCTTCGGTCGTGCCCAGCGCCAGGAGCGCGCGCTCGGTGACCGCTCCGGCGGGGGTCAGCCGGCGCTGCAGGTTCAAGTGCCCGAGCGCGCCATAACGAATCGAAAGCGCGTCGTGGCCGGGATCGGTGACCTTGCGCTGTATCTTGAGCGGCGCCGCGTCGCCGGCAGCCTTGGCCATCGGCGGCGGCAAATCGATCGCGGCGCCACGGAGCGTGGAATCGATCGTCCACGTCGTCGCGTCATTGGCGACCTGCATCGCGAGCTGCCAGTCGGTCGTTCCCGACACTCGATTCAGCAGCGGCTGCGAGGCGTATTCGGAGCGGAGCGCGCTCAGATTGGCGCTTCCCTGCGCGTCCACGCGTACGCGCCCTTCCCCGCTTGCGATGTTCACGCGTGCCGGTCCACCGACGATCTCAGCCGTCAGCGGCGACGCCCGCACCTCGTGGGTCGAAAAAATGAGCTTGCCGTTGAGCTGCGACAGCGCGGGGACTTCGCCGGCAAGCTTGACGCGGTTATTGGCAAAGTTGTATTCGCCGACGACCTGGTTGCCTTCCGGTTTCCCCAGGGGCAGCTCGAGTCGGAACGACAATGTTCCAGGCCCCGAGGCCTCGGCTCGATCGGTAAAGTGATCGATCCAACCCGCGACCGGGCTTTCGGCGATGAAACGCAGGGCATCCGCGAGCGGCCCCGGCGCCTCGCCATCGACGCGAAGCACTGGATTGGGATGGCGCAAATCGGCGATGTCCGCTTTGAGGCGACTGAGCTCGGTGCTGAACACGCGGGCATGATGACCGTCGATAGTCATGCGCGGGCCCTCGAACCGAAGCTCGGCATCGACGCCACTCAAGAGCGGCCAACCGCCGGCATAGTCAAGGGTCAGGCCCTTGCCTTTGACCGACACTTGAAATTGCCCCGCTTTGCCGTCGGCAAACGGAAAATCGACGAGGTTGCCCACCAGCTTGACCCGCGCGTCGGAAGCGCTGCCAGCAACCAGCAGCGTACGCAGGCGATCGCGGATCGCCGGCGCGCTTGCCAGCGGAACATAGCGATAAGCCTGCCTGGCGTCGAGACGTGAAAGCTGGGCGGTGGCGTTGATCGTGCCGGGCCCTTCGGCCGACGTACCGTATTCGCCGCTGGCGCTGCCCGAGACGTCCGCGTTGTCGAAGACGAGCTTGTCTAACGCGACCGTCGTGCCATCGTGCTGTCGGCGCCAATGAAGCTGCCCCTGGATGTGATCGAAAGCCAGCGGCTCCGAGAAAACGCGCGGCAGTTCCAGCGTCAGCGCGCGACTCTGCAGCTTGAGCGTGCCGCCGAGATGCGTCCCTTCGAGGCTTCCCGAGAGTCCGCTGACTCCCGGATAACGATCCAGCGCCGCGAAGCCCACGTCGATCAGCCGACCGGTCGCGTTGAACGATTGTGGCGCGCCGGCCTCACCGGTCCATTCCAGCTTGCCTTGTTCGACGGTGCCGCGCGGCGCCAATCGCGCGAGCTGATCGCGCAGGTGCGCGGGCAATGGTAGCGCCGCGGCAACGCGTCGCAGAGGACCGAGCTCCAGATGATCGAAATCGATGCGGCCGTCGTTCATCGTCTCGGCGGCTCCGCTCAAGCTGAGCTTGAAATCGGTCGGATCCAGGCGAAGGCTGTCGCGGCCGGAGAATGCAAGCTGCCGGGTGAAGAATTCGCGTTGTTTGGGGTCGATGCGCCAACCGACGCGTCCCTCGAGGCGATCGAGCGCGAGCTCCGGCAGATCGTCGGCGAGTCGCGCCTGGACATCGGCCAGAACGAGATCTGCCACCAGCTCACGCGCCTGGCCGTGCGCGAACTGAAACCAGAGGCGCACCGCGCCGGTGCCGCTCTTGATGGGAACAGGAAGCGGCAGCCACGACCGCCAGGCCGCGACATCCGCGTAGTCGAGACGTGCATACAGGCGACCGCTGACTCCGCTCCAGTCCGCGAGCGACACTCCGGTGACATCTCCGCGCAGATCGAGCGGCGACGCAAGCGCCGCGGGCGGAACACCCGTCAGGCCGAAGCGGTGATGACCGAATCCGTTTTCAAGACGGAACTCGACGTGCTCGAGCGACAGCGGTTCGGCGGCGCGGAGCTCATCGCGCCAGATGATCGCCGCGTCGTGCACAACGATTCGACTCTGCCTCAACAGCCAAGCGGCAAGGCGCTGATCATCGTTGGGATCGGCCGGATCGAAGGTCAGACCGGCGACGTGCAATTTGCCCGCAATATCGCGACGAACCGACAACTGCGGCTGATCGATGGTCAGCTCCTTGAACCGCAGGTCGAAAAAA
>DASZZK010000174.1:0-1996 GCA_035544975.1 Casimicrobiaceae bacterium
CGCCTCCTTGTTGATCGCATAGGCGATCGCCTGCCGGACCTTGGGATTGTCGAAGGGCTTCTGCTGCGTGTTCATCGACAGATAGCGCAGCACGATCGACGGCGCCGCAACGACCTCCAGATCGGCCTTGCCTTTGAGCACGTCCGCCTGCTCGTACGGCACGGGAAACGTGAAGTGCGCTTCGCCGGTCTGCATCATTGCCGCGCGCGAATTGTTGTCGACCACCGGTTTCCAGGTGATGCTGTCCACCTTGGGATAACCCTTTTTCCAATAGCCGTCGAACTTGGCAACTTTCAGATAATCCGTGCGTTGCCATTCGACAAATTTGAAAGGCCCGGTTCCGACCGGATTGGCCGAGATGTCCTTGCCATACTTGGCGAGCGCGGTCGGACTGATCATCACGGTCGATGGGTGCGCGAGCTGGGCGATGAATGGCGAGAAGGGAGTCTTCAGCGTGAAGCGCGCCGTATAGTCGTCGACAACTTCGGTCTTGGCGATATTGTTGTTGTAGAGGCCATAGCGCTTCAGCTTGTTCTCCGGGTTGGTGACGCGGTCGAGATTGGCCTTGACCGCGTCGGCCTTGAAATCGGTGCCGTCGTGAAACTTGATGCCCTTCTTGAGCTTGATGGTGTAGACCAGGCCATCCTTGCTCACGTCGTAGCTCTCGGCCAGGACGGGAATCATCTTCATGTCCTTGTCGAATCCATACAGGCCTTCGTAGAACGACTTGGCCATCGCCTGCGACAGCGTGTCGTTGGCATCGTAAGGGTCGGTGGTGGTAAAGGTCGACGCAACGGCAAAGACGACGTCCTTGGCCGCATGGACCGGCGCGGCGAACAGCGCGCCAAGCGCGAGCGCAGTGACGAGCAGCGAGCGTGGGAATGGTTTCATTTTCTTTCTCCAGGGTTGCAGCGTGTTGGGCAAATCGGTCGAGGGGCGTGTAATCCGGGGTGCCCTCAATAGGCGCCGGCGATCCTGTGCCTGGCGACGTAATGTCCGGGTGCGACTTCCTCGAGCGGCAGTACGATCGGCTCGTCGCCGATCGCCCGGATAGGGCTCGGGATTTCCTCCAATGATAGCTCCCTTTTGCCGTGTCGTCGCGCCGGGTCGGCCACCGGCACGGCGGCGAGCAGCTTGCGGGTGTAGGGGTGCTGCGGGTCTTCGAACACTGCTCGCCGCGGTCCTATTTCCACGATCTGACCCAGGAACATCACCGCGACGCGATGGCTGATCCGCTCGACCACCGCCATGTCGTGGGAAATAAACAGGTAAGACAAGGCGAACTCGGACTGCAGATCGAGCATCAGGTTGACGATCTGAGCGCGGATCGACACGTCCAGCGCCGACACGGCCTCGTCGGCGATGATGATCTTGGGCTTGAGCGCGAGCGCGCGGGCGATGGCGACGCGCTGACGCTGGCCGCCGGAGAATTCGTGCGGATAGCGATGCGCCGCGTCGGGCGAGAGTCCGACGTGCTGCAAGAGCTCGGCGACGCGATCCTCGGCGGTGCTTCCCCGGGCGACGCCGTGGACGTAGAGGGGCTCGGCGACCGAGAAGCCTACCGTCAGGCGCGGATCGAGCGACGCGTACGGATCCTGGAACACCATCTGGATCTCGCGCCGCATCGAGCGCACCTGATCGGAGGGCAGGCGGGCGATGTCTTGTCCATTGAACTCGATGCTGCCGCCATCGATCTCGACCAGCCGCAGCAGCGAGCGTCCGGTGGTCGACTTGCCGCAACCGGATTCGCCGACCAGCGCCAGCGTTTCCCCGACGCGAAGATCGAAGCTCACTTGCTCGACGGCGTGTACGCGTCGCCGCACGCGTCCGAACAATCCGGAGCGCAGCGGAAACCGCGTCTTGAGTCCGCGGACCTTGAGCAGAGGTTCGGCGGATTCGCGCGGTGCACCCGACGGCTGAGCGGCGTCGCGATCCGATCCCGTTGCGGTCGTGCCGCTGGATAAGGAAATCACTTCAGGGGAAGGTGCGCTCGGCG
>DASZZK010000175.1:0-9840 GCA_035544975.1 Casimicrobiaceae bacterium
AGGCGGCGCAACACCGCAAGCCCGATGCGGCCGGCCGCGACGGTGCCGGCATGCATGCCTTCGACGTCATACGAACGCGTGACGCAATCGGCGATGTTCCAGCCCCCTTCACCACCCATTGATACGACGGGATGTAATTGCGCACGAGCGACAGGATCATCATGACCACATGCTCGCAGCGACTCAGCCCCAGGCGGCTCCCATCGTCGCGGAGCAGGTCGCTCAATCTGCGCAAAGGCCGCTGTCGGCGCCCGGTTCGGTCGAACTCCCCGACACCGACGAGATTGCCATCGTCGGCATGGGTTTGGCGCTGCCCGGCGCAAATGATCCGCAAGAATTCTGGCGAACGCTTCTTGAAGGACCCGAGCTTTTCGGCAATGTGCCGCCCGATCGCGGGGACTACCGCTCGTTCTTTTCAACAGACATTTCGGCCGAGGACAAGAGTTACCAGTCGCGCTCGGTATTCATCACCGGGTTCGAACCGCTGCCGCGTTTGCGGAGAGAGTTGGACGTCGGCAGCGCGCCGACTGAGTTCACCACCTTGTGGCTGCGCCATGCGCTGATGCAAGCGTTGGAAGGGGTGCGGATCCGTGACGCCGATCGCGTCTCCTTTGTCGCCGGCTACACCCCCGACGGGTCCCAGCACCTCGAGGAAGCCATGGTCTTAGCCGGCGTTCGCAGCCGCTTGCAGGCAGTGCTGGCCGCGATCAATCCGCCGGAGGAGGCACAGCGACGCTGCTTTACAGATCGAGCGGGTGCTCAGCGCTCGTTATCGCCGCGGCGCCAGCGGTTTCGCCGAGTTCTTGCCTCATCGCGTGGGGCGCGCGGCGATGCGCGGCGTGCTGCCCGACGACGCCGATTACATGATGGTCGACACCGCCTGCTCGTCATCGCTTTATTCAATGGATCTCGGCATCAAGGGGCTGCTGCTCGGCAAGCACGACGTTGTCGCCTGCGGCGGCGCTTTCGCGCTGGCGCCGCGCGGCTCGGTGCTATTCTCTAAGCTTCATGGATTGTCCAAGAGTGGGGAAGTCCGTCCGTTCGACAAGGCGTGCGACGGCGTGTTGTTCGCCGATGGCGCCGGCGTGGTTATCCTCAAGCGGCTGAAGCGCGCCTTGGCGGACGGCGATCGCGTCTTGGCGGTCGTCAAGGCGTTCGGATGTTCCTCCGACGGGAAGGGCAAGGCGATATACGCGCCCAGCTCGGACGGACAAAACGTCGCTGTTCGCCGCGCCTACGAGCAGCCGGGGGCGGCGATAGGGCAGGTCGACTGGGTTGTCGCTCACGCGACGGGCACGCCCGCCGGCGACCTCGCCGAATTCCAGAGCTTGCCGCATATGTTCGTGACCGACGCCACGGTGCAGGTGACATCGAACAAGTCGCTGATCGGTCACACCGGTTGGGCCGCCGGAGTGGCCTCGGTGATCCAGGTGTTGCTGGCGTTGCAGCACGGCCGCATTCCGCCGCAGCACCGTTTTGCCGCGGCGCCGGCCGATTTCAACATTGAGGAGTCTCGCTTGCGGATACCCACCGCGGCGGTCGACTGGGAGCGCAAGCCTTTTGCGCCGCGCACGGCTGCGGTGTCGGGTTTCGGTTTCGGCGGCACTAATGGACACCTTGTTATTTCTGAATATAGGGTTGATCTCCCAGCGCCGCCGGCTCGCTTGCGTAACGCCGCCGAACCTCTTGTCATTGTCGGCTGGTCGGCGAAGCTGCCGGGTCTCGATGGCGTCGATGCCGTGCGCGATTGGCTCGTCGGCAAAGGGATCGCGCCGCTGCCCAGCTTTGGCGATTCCTATCCATTGCCGCCGTTCAATCGAGTGCGGATGCCGCCCGCCGTGCTGCGATCGATCGATCGCTGTGAGCTGATGGCGTTGGACGCCGCGAATGATCTCCGCGAGCAGGTGCGCGCGTTCTGGGACGCCCATCACGAGGTGATCGGCGTCGTGATGGGGCATATGGGGCCGACCCGCAACGCCGCGTTGTACGCGAGCCGGTGCTATCTCGATGACATTGCCGCCGCCTTCGACAGCGAAAGCGCCGGCTCCGATTTTGAACTGATTCAAACTGCACTCACCGGCTTGAGGGAGCGGACGAAGCGACTGGTGGCGACGAGCACGGAAAACTCTTTCCCGGGCATGATGCCTAACGTCATTCCAGCGCGCATCGCTAATTATTTCGATTTGCACGGCCTGAACATGACCATCGACACCGGCCGCTCCTCCGCTCTGGCCGCCTTCGACGTCGCTGCGGGTTATCTGCGCAGCGGTGAACTCGACATGGTCATCGTTGGCGGCATTAATGGAAATACGGCGGAGGAAATTCTCCCCGCCCTGGACGTGACCCCGGCCGAAGGTCTGGTGTTGTTTGCGGTGATGACCCAGGCCCGCGCGCAAGCCTCCGGCCTGCGGGCGATCGCGCGCATCGACGCCGCCGTGGTCACCGAAGCCGATGCCGCGCGAAACCGCGGCCCAAGGCTATGCGATCGCGGCGGGCGCGCCGTCAGCTTCTTGGCCGCGGATGGAGCCATCGCTGTCTTGCGCGCCTTGCTCGCCGAGACGCGTGGCGAGATGGTGGTTGCGCCGAACGACGGCGACCGCATGTGCTTTGGCCTGCGCGTGGCGAACGTCGATGCCGGCGCGTCGATGCCGGCTACCGGGGAGGTCGGTTCGACCTCGCACGCCCATAGCGCCCAGATTGTCCGGGCCGCCCCTTCGATCGTTCGACCATCTGGCCCTTTGCCTGCCGCCGCCAACGCCGCGCCGGATCCGCCGCCGCCTTCAGCCGCCAAGCAGCTGGCCCTTCTAACAGGTTTGAGCCGCACCGATCTCGGCGCTCACGGCGAGCCGCTTCGCCTCAAGCGGTATCGCATCGACCTCCAAGAGATGCCGTGGCGACGCGGCGCCGATCCTGTTGCGTTCCTGCCCGCACGTTGCGTGCTGGTCACCGACGAGCCTCGACTTTTGGATCAACTCGGACTTCTGCCCGCCGATCTTATCGTGCTCTCCACGCGCCCGCTGGCGCAGTCGCGCCCCGGCTGGCGCCATATCGCCATCGCCAATGAGAAATCGCTCGCGGGTCTTGTTCCCGCCGGCGTGTGCCACGTTCGGATACTTGTTTCGCTGCGCTCGGCCGCGCTTTCGCCCGGCCGATTCTCCTCGCCAGCTCCGGCTCTGCTGGCGGTCCACGATCTGGCCTTCCTCGCGCTCAAGCATTGCTACGACGCCTTGGGCAGAGGCGGCTCGTTCACGGCGCTTCTTCTCGACGCCCTGAGCGGAGATGCGCTGCATCCCGATGCAGGTTTGCTTTCCGGCCTCGTCAAGGCGATGGCGATCGAGCTGCCTTCCTGCCGTTCGCTCGGCGTGTTTACCGACAGCACGGAACCGCGCGAAGCCGTCTGGCAGGCTGAGCGGGAAAGCGGCGCGGTCCATCTGCTGCCGGTGGTGGCGCTGCGCGGCGCGCGCCGACTGACCCCACGCGTCAATGAAGCGCCTGGGGACTTGCCAGCCAACGGCATAATGCGGCTTGGACCCGACTCCGTCGTGGTCGCCTTTGGCGGCGCGCGCGGCATTACCGCCGAGGCGATGAAGGCCGTGGCGCGTCATATCCATCCAACCCTCTATCTTATCGGTAGCACCAACCTTGTCGAGCCGCCGCCCGATGCGGTCGATTGCACCGACGAGGAGTTCGCGCGCAATCGGCCGCAATACATCCGCGAGCGAAGAGCGCTCGATCCGACCCTGTCGATGCCGCAAATCAACAAAGCCTACGATCGGCTCATCAACGCCCTTGAAGCGCGTCGCAATCTCGACGAGATGAGAAAACATTGCGGCGCCGACCGGGTCCACTATCTCTGCGCGGATGTCCTCGACGGGGCGAGCATACAGGATGCCGTCGACCGGATCCTGGCGCGTGAGACGCAAGTCGATCTTGTCGTCAACGCCGCGGGTCTCAGTCGCACTGCTTCAGTGCCGGTCAAAGCCTTCGACGACTTTCTTTCCGTGCGCGATGTCAAGGTCCAGGGGTATTGGAATTTGCGCGCGGCGTTCGGCGGCAGACAACCGTCCGCCTGGTGCAATTTCGGATCGTTCATCGGCCTCACCGGTCAGTCGGGCGAAACGGATTATGCGTCCGGCAACGATTTCCTCAACACGCAAGCGGCCTATCACCGCAGCGTTCTCGGTGCCAATGAGTTCACCATGGGCTGGACGCTGTGGCGGTCTGTCGGCATGGGCTCGAATCCGGTGACCCGGGCATTCCTCGAGAAGAGCAGGCTGTTCACCAGCATGCAAGCCGGGGAAGGGGTTCACCATTTTCTGCGCGAGATAAACCTCGTGGAGAGGGATGCCGCCACGGTTTATTTGGGCGATGCCGAACGCAGCGCCATCATCGCGTATCTACCGGAGTTTTTTGACGCGCCGGCGCCATGTGCGTCGGTCGTCGCTCCTTTGCGCGATGTCAAGAGTCGAACTCGGTCCTCAACCATGTCGCGGAGGATTATATCCCGCTGGCGGCGCCTGCATCGATCCGCCGCATCGACATCTACGAGAGCGGCAACGATTGCGTCCTGCCGAAGCGCCACGAGCCCATCGAGCTTTACGCCACGCCGCGCGAGTTCGCGCTCGAGGGCGCAAATAGCCGGAACCGTTTCGTCGCGACCTGTTCCGATGGCCGTATGTTGATCCAGATGAAGGACGTCAGCGGCGTGATCATCGGTTATGTCCATCGCGTCACCGGCGCTTTTGTAGCCAAGGCCGAGGTCGAAGCCATTCTGGCCGGCCGCGCTCCTAGGGAAGGATTTGCAGCATGACCGCGATTTTCCATTCCATGGCGAGCTCGGCGACCAAGCGCCGCGCGCCCGGGCCCCGTGGCAGCTTGCTCATGGGCAATCTGGCCGAATACAAGCGCGACCCGATAGCAATGCTGCTGCGGCTGCGGCAGGACCATGGCGATGTCGCGCGCAACCGGCTCGGGCCGTTTCTCACCCATGCGCTCGCGCACCCGGACCATTTACAATACGTGCTCCAAGACAATCATCGCAACTATGTGCGGGGACGTTTCTATGACAATTTCAAACCGTTTTTCGGCGATGGCCTTCTGACCACGGACGGCGAGTTCTGGCGCCGACACCGCCGCGTCGTACAGCCGATGTTCCACAAGAAACCCATCAACGACGGCAATGCCGTCGTGGGCGCGGCCGCTATGCGCCTGGTCGAACGCTGGCGCCGACTGCCGTCCGGCGAAGCGATCGACATAGTGCCGGAGATGATGCATCTGAGCCTCACTATTCTCGGGAAGATGATATTCAACTCCGACATTTCCCGTCATGCCGAGGAAGTGGGGCCTTCGGTGCGCTTCGGCCTCGAGGCGATGATGCCGCAAGGCAATCTCAACGATTTCATTCCGCGTCGGGTACCGACGCCGTTCAATCTGCGCATTCACCGCGCGCGCAAAGGGATCGATCGGATCATCGCGCAGGTCATCGACGACCACCGGGAAGGCCGCTGTGAGACCAGCGACATGATTTCCTTGCTGCTCGCAGCGCGCCATCCCGAAACCGACGCGCCGATGACGGAGCGGGAGGTTCATGACGAGGTGATGACCGTCTTCCTCGCCGGCCACGAAACCACCGGGAGCGGTCTCGCCTGGGCCCTCTATGCGATGGCGCAGCATCCCTCTGTTTTTCGGCAGCTCCGCGAGGAACTCGATGCGCGGCTCGGTGGGCGGCCTCCCACCCTCGACGATCTGGAGGCGCTGCCCTACCTCGACCAAGTCGTGAACGAAGCCTTGCGAGTGTATCCCCCGATCTGGGGCTTTACGCGCGACCTCGAGAATGACGATGAGATCGGCGGCTTCCATATCCCCGCGGGCTCTTCGATCTTCGTGTCGCCCTATGTCACGCACCGGCATCCGGAGTTCTGGTCCAATCCCGAAGCTTTCGATCCAGAGAACTTCGGCGCCGAGGCGCGGCAGCGGCACAAATTCGCTTACTTTCCGTTCGGCGGCGGCATGCGCAAATGCATTGGCTATCAGATGGCGCTGCTTATTATGCGGGTCCAAATGGCTATGGTCGCACAGCATTTCGATCTCTCTTTGCTTCCTGGTCATCCGATCGTCCGCGGCGCGCTGATCTCGCTACGGCCTTTGGAAGGCATCCGGCTGGTCGTTAAACCGCGCGCCGACGGCGTCGCAAGACGGGCGGAAGCGCCGCAAGCGCTCTTGGATACGGTCGATTTGGGCGACGCGAAGACTGAAAGGAGGGGAGCTGGCCGTTTGGCCTGCCCTTTTTGACGGCGCCGAATCCAGGGTCCCTGGTGGAGAGCCGAGCGCCTCCGCTCTCGACCGGCCCGATTCGGATGCGTCGGCTCCCGATCCAAGAAGCCTCGGCGCGCCGTCACAGCCGCCTCCAGCCCCAAAACGGCTCGCTTCGATCGATTTCGCCGCCAGCCGCCATCCCGACGCTCCCGCGAACGGCGCGACGGTCGCCTCGCCGACGCTGCGTTTCACCTGGTTTCCGGTGGAGATCGAGGCGCCGCCGGCGGGGCCGTCGCCCGATCTGGCCGGCAAGTGCATCGTCATTGTCAACGGAGAGCGGAGTTCGGCCGAACGGACGGCGCTGTTGCTGACCCGCGCATGCGCGCAAACTCACATTTTCGCGCCGGCTTCCGGCGACGACATCGCCGCCGCCGCGCTGGCGTTGGCGCAACAGGCCGGACCAATTGACGGCATCGTCGATCTGGGGCTGGCGCCTCCCTTTTCGTTGAAGGCCGCCGCGGAATGGGAAACCCCGATCCGACGCACTCTCGGGCTGCTGCGTGCCTGTTACGCCGACTGGTCCGTGGAGGAAAGCACATCGCGGCTCTTCTATCTGGCCGTGACCCGGATCGATGGCTGCATGGGCTATAGCCAGGCGACCGTGGAAGGCGAGCGTATGTTTGAACAGCCTCTCGGCGGCATCTGGGCTGGTCTCGCCAAGACTCTTCCTCAAGAGTTGCCGAATTGCAACGTGCGCATCCTTGATCTTGCTTTGGACGAAGCGGACGAGGTCGAACAGCGGGTGGTCGCCGAGTTGTACCGATGGGGGCTTTTCGAAGTCGGCTATCGTGGCGGGCAACGCTACACCCTTCAGGCCGGGCGGGACGATCTGCCGGCGACGCCGACGCTGTCGCTCGGGCCTGACGACGTGGTGCTCTTTTCCGGCGGTGCGAGGGGCATCGGGCTGATCTGCGCGCGGGCTATCGCCGAGCGCCACGGCGCCTACGTCATCGTCACCGGACGCGAGTCGCCAGCCGAGGCCGACGAACCATGGGCGATGCTCGATGAAGCCGGTTTCAAACATTACGCAAGGGAGCAGTTTCGCCTAGCCACGCCAGAACGTTCTCCGGCGGAGATCCGCCGGGAGATGACAAGACTGCGCCGCCGCCGCGAGTTGCGCGCCGTCCTCGACGATCTGGCGCAGCGTGGCCTGCCGGTTCACTACCGCGTCTGCGACGTGACCGACGAAACCGCCGTCCGCGAACTCTGCGCTGAGTTCGGCAATAAGCTCCGCGCGATTATCCACAATGCGGGAATCGATCAGCCGGTGCGGCTCGGACAAAAGAGCGTCGAGAGTTTCATCGGCGTCGTGCGGACCAAGGTGCTGGGCTTCGCTCATCTTTGCGCCTCGGCCGAAGGATGCAGCAATCTGCTGGTGTTCTGTAATGTCGGCTCCCTGACGGGCCGCTGCGGAGGCATGACGGGCGAGACGGATTACGCCGCGGCCAACGAGGCGCTGGCTCGGCTCGGCTTCTGGGCCACCCGGCGCGCATTGAATTGCACGGTCAAGACCCTCGCCTGGCCCACATGGGACGGGGTGGGCATGATCACCAATTTCGATGTCACGAAACGCTACGTTTCGCCAATGACGATCGATGAAGGCGTCCATCACTGGCTGGCGGAGCTGGCTGACGCACGCAGCGGCGAGGTGATGTTCATGGGGGCCGCCGGCGCCGCGGTGACCCCTATCCAAATCAAGGGGTTCAGCCCCATTTGCGGGCTTCCCAACCTCGACCGGCTGGTCACCCGGCATCATCATGTAGGAGAGCCGCAACGGTTCAGCCCCTCCGCGCGGTTGGTGACGCGCTACCGCATGGACCATGGAACCGCACGCTTCCTCAATGCCTACCGCCTTGATGATCAACCGGCGCTGCCCTCCGCGATGCTCATGGAGCACGCCGTCGGGGTTGGCGGCTGGATCATGCCCGAGAGGTTTCCGTCACTGAATCTGGTCGCGCTGGCCAATATCTCCGTGCAGCTCGATGCGGCGATTCTACCCTCGCGTGGGGACGCCTCGGTGGAGTTGCGCTCGGAGGCAATCGGCTATTGGCTCGGCGCCGATTGGATGGTCGATGTGCGCTGCACGCTGGCGGCGACGCAACGTGAAGCGCTGCGACTCACTTTGGTGCATCGCGAGGCCCCTTGCGCCACGCCTGCATGGACGATTGGAACATTTTTGGCGACCCTCGGCGAGGCCGAGCCGCACGACCCCCAGCGCCGCGCCGCCCCGTCTGGACCGGACACCTGCTGCGGGCCGCCGAATGGAGGCGGGTGCATGACGGGGCAACGCCCCTTTGCGTAGGCCGCGCCGCACCCGCGCATGCCGCGGATTTATGGGCCTTCCCATGTCCCCCGCTGCTGCTCTTGCCGATCAACCATCTGGAGAATGTGCTGCGCGCTGCCTGGACCGAGCACGCGGGCGCCGAAGAGGCGGAGTTGACCAATTGGCGCATCGAGAACATCGCGTTGGGCCCGTTGCCTTCGGCCTCGGCGCAGTTCGTCGTCCAACACGGCGCCGGGCATTTCACGATTACCGATGAAAGCGGCTCCGTTTTGTTGGAGCTGAAGGGCGTCGCTCTGCTCTCGCGTGAGGTGGAAGTCTCGGCCGCGACAATGGATGAAAGGCGGCCGCGCCGGGCCATGGCGCCGACGATATGACACATAGTGGAGGCGGTACTAATGTCTTTCCAAGATTGTAGCTCGTGTTACTGCGTCATCGGAGCCGGCGCCGCCGGTGTCACGGCCGCAAAAAATCTGAAGGCACTGTCGATCCCTTTCGACCTCATCGAGCGCGAAGACGATGTCGGAGGCAACTGGCATGATGGAAAGCCTTGCAGTAGCATCTACCAGTCGGTGCATATGATCAGCTCGAAGAAGTTCAGCGAATACACCGATTTCCCGATCCCCAGGGAATGCCCGACCTATTTGCGCGCCGATCAGGCTCTGGCCTATTTGCGCAGCTATGCGCGTCAATTCGGCGTGTACGAACACGCCGAGTTCGCCTTCTCGACCATGCTCATGTCGAACCAGATATCGATCTTCGTCGGCTTGATGTTGCGGACAGCGAGCCAGATCCTTGACGTGCGGGAAGCCGATATCTGGGTCATGGATCCTCGCGTCGAATATGTCGACGAGATCGAGGCGATGACCGACACCCAGCTGCAGCGGGTGCGCGGCGTCGATGGCGTCGACTGGGCGGTTACCTATTACAAAGGGCTGACGGTCGCGCATACGCGGGGCGGATCGTTGCAGCAAGTGATTTTGATCGGCGTCGACGATGCGACCCTGACCTGGGTAGCGTCGAAAATTCTGCTCGGCTCGGTCGAGAACCTCAAGCAACCCGACGCTATGATCATGGACCGCGCCGGCTATCAATTCATGTGGCCTCGTATGAGGGCATTGAAGTCAAGCTCCGATTTCCGGTCTCGGGTGAACTCCGATTTTGGAGACAGGGGACTCCCCTGCCAACCTCGTATCCGGTGGGATTCGCGATCCCGGACCATGATCCCGGTATTCGGAAGAGGG
>DASZZK010000176.1:0-1780 GCA_035544975.1 Casimicrobiaceae bacterium
GGTCTTGCCTCCCGTGGTCGCGATGCTGCCCGTCAGCGACGGCTCGACATTGCGCACTGTCAGCGGCAGCATCGGAGTGGCATTTCCCGGCAGGACGCGCTCGAGAATGCCGAACTCCGCGGCGAACTTGACCAGCGGTGGATTCTCGTCGGTGCCCACCTTGAGCGGAAACGACGCCGCGTTCGATAAGAGGCGTCCGGCGTCGTCCTTGAGCTCGTCCGGAAGCTCGATCCGGAACGAGGTCTGCTCGGGCAAGCCGGGACCGAAGCTGACGTTCGCGATGCCGCTGCCCTCGTCTGATCGCGTGACTTTCGACTTGTAGATTTTTCCGGCGCCGTCGACCAGGCGAATCTTGGCCGCCTCGCGCTGCGCGATCGGCGCGGTGAAAGAAAGGGAGAGCGGCAGGATGGGAATGCAGCGCGCGTCCTTGTTGACGCGCTCGCAGGAAAACGATGCGCGAAACGCCGGCCGGACGCGGTAGGCGAGCGGCTGGTCGGACGAGGTTGGCACGCCGGAGGTCGAAGTGACACCGCGTCCCCAGACCAGCTTGGCTTCGACGCCGGCCGGCAGCGTGCGCGAGCAGGCGAGCGTCACCAGCGGCGAGTCGGGGGCGTCGCGCAGGCGAAGAAACTTGTCGTCGTCGCTGCCGGTGTTCGGCAGGCGGAAGGTGATGGAGCGGGTGCGGCCCTCGGCGGCGTTGAGAAAAAGAAAGCGCAGGTAGCTCGCGGCGAACGACTTGCGATTGTCCAGAATCGTCTTTCGTTCCTCGCCGGTGACGAGGCGGACGCCTATTTTTTCGTTCACTCCCGCGGCCACGCAGTAAACGTTGGCGGCGATGGTCTCGCTTTTTGCCGGCGCGTCCAGGCCCAGCACGAAGATCTGGTTTTCGTCGATGTGGCTGCCTTCGAACGGCAGGCTGCGGATCACCGCCGGACCGCCGGTGCTGAAAGTGAATCGCTGTCCGCTGTCGAGCGTCTTGCCGTCGAGAGCCGTAACCCCGGATTTGAGCGTGAAGCCGCAGCGCACGCCGGCGGGCAGGTCGCGATCGAAGTCGTATACCCAGTTCTTGCTGTCGGCCCAGCGGCCTTTGCCTTTTTCGATGCAGTCGACATCGAACGGGTCGAGCTCGCGCGGGTCGCCGAAAGGCACCATGGCCGTCGCGAAGCGCGCGGTCGCCTGTCGCACGCCTTTCACTTCGCCCTGAGGCGAAAAGAACTCGACCGGCTGCGCGCAGAGCATAGACATCCACGCGGCACAGAGCGACACGCCTACCTTCAAGGCCCAGGCTTTCATGCAAGTTCCCTTATGGTCCGGAGGAGGCCGGACCATCTCAGGCTCGATTACAGCGGGTCGATGTGGCGGGCGCGCGGCCGCAAAGCGGCCAGTCGGCGAAAGATTGTGGCGGGACGGTGGCGCCAAGCGGCGCTTCAAACGTCCGGCACCCGGATCTCAGCTGTGCTGCAGATATCGGGAAAGCCGAGCGATGCCCTCGGTTAGCCGCTCCTCGCTGGCGGCAAAGCACCAACGGACGAATCCCTCGCCTTCCGGCCCGAAAGCACTCCCGGGAGCGAGACCAAGTTTGGCGTCGCGCACCAGCCGCCTGCAGAAATCGAGGCTGCTGCTGACGCCCTCGACACGAAAGAAGGCATACATCGCGCCGGCGGGCAGCGCGGTCTCGACGCGCGCCATGCCGCTGAGCGCAAGCGTGAGCTGATCGCGGGCTTTGCGAAAACGCGATAGCGTGTGTGCTACCGTGGGTTCGCCGTGCTCGATGGCGACC
>DASZZK010000177.1:0-10472 GCA_035544975.1 Casimicrobiaceae bacterium
GTCACCTTGCCTCAACGCTTGCAAAGACACTGGATCCCCGCTTTCGCGGGGATGACGCATCCGTTGCCAATCGCTGCGACGCTAAAGCGTCTTGCTCTTGGACGGATGCGTCACTTCGTTTTTTGCGCTCCGACCTGTTGATCCCAGATTCTGAACGCCTCGACCTGCGCCTTGGGCTCGAGCGACTGCGTATGCGGAAACTGCGCGAGCCAGCCTTCGTACTCGGGACGGCCGTATTCCTTGATCGCGTCCTGGCTCTCTTTCGGCGCCATCGACAAGCTCACATTCTTGACCGCGGGACCGGGATAGAAATATCCCTTGTCGTAGGTGTAGGCCTGCGCCTCCGGCGTCAACAAATACGCCATGAGATCGAGCACCGCCGCGATTTTCTCCGGCGGCACGCCCTTCGGAATCACCATGTAGTGCGCGTCGTTGATCCAGGTCATGCCCTTGAACGGCGCGACCTTGTAAGACTTGGGAACGATGCCCAGCACGCGCGGGTTGATGTCCCAGCCGGTCATGGTCAGGGTAATGTCGCGCGAGCCTTCACCGAGTTCCTTCATCACCGCCCCGGTCCCGGTCGGGTAGTACTCAATGCAGGTATTGAGGTCTTTCAGATACGCCCAGGTTTTCTCCCATCCGTTCACCGGGTCCTTGGGGTTCTTGTCACCGAGGATGTAGGGCAGCCCCATGATGAAGGTGCGGCCCGGTCCCGAGTTGGCCGGACGGGCGTAGATCAGCCGGTTCGGGTTGGCCTTGCACCACGTCAGCAATTCGGCCGGCGTCGTCGGCACCTGCTTGACCTTGTCGGGGTTGTACTCGACCAAAGGCCCCGCCGGCATGAATGTCACCACCACGCCGTAATCGTGCGCCAGCTCCTGCATCTTAGCGGCTGCCGGCTGGTAATTCGCGGTCAGGTTCGGGAATTTGCCGGCGTATTCGGGCAGCACTTTGATCAGTACGCCCTGCTCGATGCCCGCGGCAAGAAAATCGGTACCGGTCAGCACCATGTCGATATCGCTGCGGCCCGCGCCCTGCATTGCCTTCAGCTTGCCAGGAAGCTCCGGCGCCGGCGCCTTGGTGAAGCTGATCTTGGAGATCATGTCCGGATGTTTTTTCTGGTAGGCGTCGATCGCGTCCTGCGTCAGCGCGAGGTTGCCGGCGACATCGACAATGTTGATGGTGACCGGCGCCGCCGAAAGCGGACTCGCGATGGCGAACAGCGCGGCGCAAAGCACTCCCGCGCTCGCGCAAAGCAGCGCCCGGCGTGCGGCACCGAAATTCGATTTGACTGTACTCATGCTTACTCCTCCTTTAGAAATCGATTTTTGGATCGGGTATGACGTGAATGTTCGTTTCGGTAGGCGCGGCGGTCGCGCCACGCTCGTTGCAAGCTTGCTGATCATTGCTCTGTTTTCGAGGCGTCACGCGGTTGGCAGCATGGTCCGCCTGCCGCGCTGTGCACTCGATGGTCTTGTCGCTTTCTGCGCCTGCGCCGTTCCTTCCAGACCCCGCTCGAATTCCTGCACCACGCGCGCGATGTGGCGCCGCATCGCGGCGCGCGCCCCCGGTGCGTCGTGAGCGGCAATCGCCTTGACGATCGCGGCATGATCGCGGATGGTCTGTTGCGCCAGTTCGGGAGTGTGAAAATGCTTCTGCATCCGTCCCCACAGTTCCGTGCGCTGAGCCCACAATCCTTCGACCACCAGCTCCAGCGAGCCGTTGCCGGAGGCCTTGGCAAGCCGCAGATGAAAATCGCGATCGCTGTCCTCACGGATGCCGAAATCGTCGACATTGGACTCCATGCGCTTGACGGTCTGTCGCAGCCCTTCGATGTCTTGCTCGCTGGCATTCGCGGCCGCCAGCGCCGCAATTTCACCCTCGATCAGCTTGCGCGCGCTCAGCAATTCGAACGGGCCGGGTCCAACGTCGCGATCTCGCGTGCCCGCAGAAGCAGCCGAGGCGGTCACGAAGATGCCGGTCCCGATGCGCACTTCGACCAGCCCGCCGATTTCCAGGGAAATGATCGCCTCGCGCACCGACGCGCGACTCACGCCGAGCTTGGTCGCCAGTTCCCGCTCGGCCGGAAGACGGGAGCCCGGCTTGAATTCGCCGGCGGCAATCAGGCCGGCGATCTGGTCCGCGATCTGCCGATACAGGCGGCGCGGCTCGACAAGCTGCAAAGGCAACGGGGTTTCCTCCAACGATGGGTTCGGCGAATTCTGTCGCGGCTGCCGTGGAAAAACTGCGCCGCGTTGATGCCATCTTAGCGCCCGGCTATAATGTGGTCAAGTGGTCGAACCACCGTACCACCTTGGCGCCCGGGTGAATTCAGTCGAAAGCTTCGGACCTTTGAGGCTCCGTGCCTGCACTGCCCCGTTGCGACTTATCCAGTCCCCTTCTCCATGGTGCAGCATGAAAATAACGAACTGCAGGATCATCGTCTGTTGCCCGGGCCGCAATTTTGTCACGCTGAAAATCGAAACCGATCAGGGCGTGCATGGTATCGGGGACGCCACGCTCAACGGCCGCGAGCTTGCTGTTGCGGCCTATCTCACCGAGCACATCGTTCCGACGCTCATCGGTCGCGATCCGACCCGAATCGAAGATATATGGCAATACCTCTATCGCGGCGCGTACTGGCGGCGCGGGCCGGTGACGATGAGTGCAATCGCCGCCGTCGACACCGCGCTGTGGGACCTCAAGGGCAAGATGGCGGGAATGCCGCTGTACGATTTGCTCGGCGGGAAGAGCCGCGACGGCGTGATGGTCTACGGTCACGCCAATGGCAAGGACATCGCCGAAACGCTCGACGAAGTCGCCCGCTACATCGACATGGGATACAAGGCCATTCGCGCGCAATCCGGTGTCCCGGGGCTCGCGTCAACCTACGGCGTGTCGAAGGACCGACTGTATTACGAGCCGGCGGACGCCGCGATTCCGACCGAAAACGTCTGGTCGACCGCGAAGTATCTCGATCATGCGCCGCGGCTGTTCGACGCCATCCGCGCGCGCTTCGGCTTCGATCACCATATTCTCCACGACGTGCACCACCGTCTCACGCCGATCGAGGCCGGCCGGCTGGGCAAATCGCTCGAGCCTTACCGGTTGTTCTGGATGGAGGATCCGACGCCCGCGGAGAACCAGGAAGGCTTCCGGCTCATCCGCCAGCACACGGTGACGCCGATCGCGGTCGGCGAAATATTCAACACCATCTACGACTGCCAGACCTTGATCACCGAGCAGTTGATCGACTTCATTCGTGCCACGGTCGTTCACGCAGGCGGTATCACGCATCTGCGGCGAATCGCCAACCTGGCGGAGCTCTATCAGGTGCGAACCGGCTCGCATGGCGCGACCGACCTGTCGCCGGTGTGCATGGGCGCGGCGCTTCACTTCGACACCTGGGTGCACAATTTCGGCATTCAGGAATATATGCGCCACACGCCCGAGACCGACGCGGTGTTCCCTCACGCTTATCGGTTCGAGAACGGTTATTTGCACCCGGGCGAGGCGCCGGGACACGGCGTCGACGTCGATGAAAAGCTCGCCGCCAAATATCCGTATCGTCCGGCCGCGTTGCCCGTCAATCGGCTCGAGGACGGCAGTATGTGGAATTGGTGAAAAGCCGGAGCGGCGCTGTGCGGTACTACGCCGCGACGTAATCGCCCGACTTGCCGCCGGATTTTTGGAGCAGCCTCAAGCTTTCTATGCGCATGCCGCGATCGACGGCCTTGCACATATCGTAAATGGTGAGCAATCCGATGGCCGCGCCGGTCAAGGCTTCCATTTCAACGCCGGTACGGTCCAGCGTTTCGGCGGTCACCGAAATCGAGATCGCCGACTCGGCCTCGTTCACGCTGAACTCGACCGTGATCCGCGTCAACGGCAGCGGATGCGCCAGCGGTATCAATTCGCTGGTACGCTTGGCCGCCTGAATCGCGGCGATTCGGGCCACGCCGAGCACATCGCCCTTGCTGGCGGACCCTTCCCGGATCCGCGCCAGCGTCTCCGGCCGCATGGCGATGCTGCCACCGGCCCGCGCAACACGTTTGGTTACGTCCTTGGCTGCGACGTCGACCATGTGCGCCTGACCGTCGGCATCAAAGTGGGTAAAATGCGAAATCCGCCCCGCCATCGCGCCGCTCCCGAAACTTTGCGCTGTCTGCGGCAATCATAGCACCATGCCTTACCCACTCTTTCCCTCGGCGAATCGTTGGATTAGCGCCCTGCTCGCTGTCGCTCTGGCGACTTCTCCGGTGGCGCTGGCGGTTTCGCCGACGGCGCTGGCACAGCCCAGCCTGCCCGAACTGGGGGATCCCTCGGGGGCGGACATGTCGGCGCAGCAGGAGCGCAAGCTCGGTGAGTCGGTGATCCGGCAAATCCGTCTTTCGGGCGGGTATTTGAGCGACCCCGAAGTCAACGGCTACCTCAACGAGCTCGGAAATCGCCTCGTGACGGCCATTCCTGGGGCGCCATTCGATTTCGAATTCTTCGCAGTTGCCGACCCGTCGATCAACGCGTTCGCGCTTCCCGGCGGCTACGTCGGCGTCAACGTCGGGTTGATTCTTCTCACGCAAACGGAGTCCGAGCTGGCGTCGGTGCTGGCCCACGAAATTTCGCACGTTACCCAGCATCACATCGCGCGCTCGGTCGCCACCCAGAAAGACGCCATGCTGGCCTCGCTCGCGGCCCTCGCTGCGGCAGTCGTCGCCTCCCGCAGCAGCGCATCGAACAGCGGCCAGATGGCGCAGGCCGCGATTTCCTCGGCGCAGGGCATAGCGATACAGATGCAGATCAACTTCACACGCCAGAACGAGAATGAAGCCGACCGCATCGGATTCCAGCGCCTCGACGCGGCGGGCTTCGACGTCACGGCGATGGCGACGCTCATGGAGCGCATGCAGCGGGCGATCCGCTTCACGGAAGGCAGCGCGCCGTCCTATCTGCGCGATCACCCGGTCACTTACGAACGCATCGCGGAGGCGCAGGCCCGCGCCCAAAGCAAGCCGTTTCGCCAGATCAAGGATTCGCTCGATTTCAACATGGTGCGCGCGCTGGTCAGAAGCTACCAGGGGACGCCACGCGACGCGATATTGTTCTTCGAGGACGCGATCGCCGAGAAAAAATACAACGATGCGATTGCAGCGCGCTACGGACTGGTGGCATCGCTTTTGCGCGCGGAGAATTTCAAACGGGCGCAGACCGAGCTGGCGATACTTGAAAAAAGCGCGCCGGCGCATCCCATGATCGACGCCATGGCGGGGCAGGTCCTCATGCAGTCGGGACAGCTCCCGGCGGCAATCGCGCGCTACGAAAGTGCGCTGGCGCGCTACCCGGCCAAGATGCAACTGGTCTACGACTATCCCGAGGCGCTGTTGAAGAACAATCAGCCGGACAAAGCCGCACGCTACGTTGCCGAGCAGCTTCAGCACTACCCTTCCGATGGCCCTCTGCATCTCCTTGCCGCGCGCTCGTACGCAGCGCTCGGCAAACAGATGCTCCAGCATCAGCACCAGGGCGAGTATTACGCGTGGCAGGGCAATCTCCAGGCGGCAGTCGTGCAGTTCGAGCTGGCCGTGAAGGCGACCGACGGGGATTTCTACCAGGCTTCGGCCGCCGAAAGCAGGCTCCGCGCGATGCGGGAGGAGCTCAGCGATCAGAAAAAGCGCGCGATGGCATCGCGCGGCTAGTGTGCCGTCAGAAATTCGAGAGAATTTCCGGACTCAGCATACTAGAGCCGGCACGAAAGCCTCATTCCGGGAACGAGAACTTCACGCGCGGGCGGGCGCCGGAACCACCGACGACGTTGCGTTGTTGCGATTTACCGTTCTTGTCGGCGTTGATCGTATAGCGGCCCGGCGGCAGATTCGCGAGCAGAATCGGACCGTCGCTGGTGGTGCTGAGAACCGTCGCTCCGCGCTGATCGCGGATATCGATCTTTACGTCGGCGACATATTCCGCCCGCGCGCCCGCCGGTGACGACATCTCGATGACCAGCGAGTAGCGCGACGCTGCCTGCTTCATCGCGTCGGACTCGTCCTTCCCGATACCTCCCGTAACGTAGGTCAGCGAGCCTTGGCTGCGCTCCGCCGGGAGCGTGCCTTGGTCAGCGTGGGCCGTAGCCGCGAGCCCGCCGATGACGAGCAGACCCAGCAAAAACCGTCGAGTTGCGGGCATCGTAGCCTCCTAGGCCTTGCCGGTGGTCGGGATGAATTTGAGCGCCAGGCCATTGTTGCACCAGCGCTGGCCGGTGGGCGGCGGCCCGTCGTCAAAGACATGTCCCTGATGCCCGCCGCAGCGCGTGCAGTGATACTCCGTCCGCGGCAATATGAGCTGGAGGTCCTGTTTGGTCGCGAGATGACCCGGAATGCTGGTAAAAAAGCTCGGCCAGCCGGTGCCGCTTTCGAATTTCATCTGCGAGGTAAACAACGGCAGCGTACAACCTGCGCAGACGAATACACCGGCCCGCTTTTCGCCGTTCAGCGCACTCGAGAAAGGCCGTTCGGTGGCCTCCTTGCGCAGCACCGCAAACTGGGGCTCGGGAAGCGACTGCTTCCATTCCGCCTCGGTTCGTTGAATCGGCGCCGTGGATTGCGCCACGTCCGCGCCCTTGGCAAGAAATGTCTGCCAATTCTGCTGGATTTCGGCCAGCGCTGCCGGCTTGGTACCTGCCGCTGTTCCCAGCCGGCTCCAGGCCAATGCCGCTACGCCCAGCGGCAAAGCTGCCAATGCCCCGAGCACCTTGCGTCGTTTCATCGCATCTCCTTCATGACTGGTTGCTGCTTGGACCGCCCAAGAACGTGAAGATTGCCACAATTTCAGTCGTCGAGAGCGGCGCGGGCCTTACACCACCCGGCAGGGCCGCGGCCGACCCGGTTGCCCCCGTTCCGGGTGCGATCGGCGGGCCCGATTTCCATTAGACTCGGGGCATGCCCATCGTCGACGACATCGTCGGCCTGCGTCGAATCCTGACGCAACAACGAACCATCGCCGTCGTCGGTATCTCCGCGCAATGGCATCGACCGAGCTATTTCGCCGCCAAGTATATGCAGGATCATGGCTATCGCATCATTCCCGTGAACCCGAATTACAGCGAAGTCCTCGGCCAGAGATGCTATCCCGGCATCACCGACATCCCCGAGCAGGTGGGCATCGTCGACTGCTTTCGCAGGGCGAGCGAGATGGTGCCGATCGCGCGCGACGCGGTGGCCATCGGCGCCAAAGTCCTCTGGATGCAGCTCGGCATCCGCAACGACGAGGCCGCCAGCATTGCCGTCGACGCGGGGCTCGATGTCGTCATCGATCACTGCGTCAAAATCGAGCACGCGCGCATCATGGGCGGCCTCAACTGGGCCGGCGTGAATACCGGCATCGTCTCCGCCCGGCGCGGCATCTGACGCATATGGCCGACCGCAAGTACGGTTTCGACACCTTGTGCCTTCACGCGGGGCACATCCCGGACAGCGCGACCGGCGCCCGCGCGCTGCCGATTTATCAGACGACGTCGTTCGTGTTCGACAGCGCCGATCACGCCGCGAGCCTGTTCAACCTGCAGACCTTCGGCAACGTGTATTCGCGTATTTCGAATCCGACGGTGGCGGCCTTCGAGGAGCGCGTCGCCGCCCTCGAGGGTGGCCGTGCGGCGCTGGCAGCCGCGACCGGCATGGCCGCGCAGATGACTGCGCTGTTGACGCTGGCTCAGAACGGCGACCACATCGTCGCCTCGCGCACGCTCTATGGCGGGACCTATTCGCAACTCGCCGTGACCTTTGCCCAGTTCGGCATCGCGACGAGCTTTGTCGATTCGGACGACCCGGAAGCGTTTCGCCGTGCGATCCGCCCCGAAACCAAGGCGGTGTA
This sequence comes from Casimicrobiaceae bacterium, assembly GCA_035544975.1. GTDB lineage: Bacteria > Pseudomonadota > Gammaproteobacteria > Burkholderiales > Casimicrobiaceae > PALSA-1003. Next base: position 7,864 of record DASZZK010000177.1, read on the forward strand.
CGCGGAAACGATCGGCAACCCGCAACTCAACGTGCTCGATATCGCGGCGGTCGCATCGATCGCGCACGACGCCGGCGTACCTCTGGTCATCGACAACACGCTTGCTTCGCCCTTCTTGTGCCGACCGCTGGAGCACGGGGCCGACATCGTGATCCATTCGGCGACCAAGTATCTCGGCGGCCACGGCACGACCATGGGCGGCGTCATTGTCGAGTCCGGCAAGTTTGACTGGGGCAATGTCAAGTTTCCGCAGATTACGACGCCGTCGCGCGGCTATCACGGAGTGATCTTCCACGAGACCTTCGGCGATTTCGGCTTCACCATGAAGGCGCGCATGGAGACCATGCGAACGCTCGGGCCGACGCTCGCCCCGTTCAGCGCGTTCCTGCTACTTCAGGGGATCGAGACGCTGCACCTGCGCATGCCGCGACACTGCGAATCGGCATTGGCCGTCGCCCGCCATCTCGATGCGCATCCCCGCGTCGAATGGGTGAGCTACCCGTTGCTGGAGGGAAACCGGTACCGGGCGTTGGCGCAACGCTATCTCCCGCGCGGCGCGGGAGGCATTCTGACTTTTGGCGTCAAAGGAGGCGCCGCGGCCGGCGTTCGATTCATCGAGTCGGTGCAGTTCCTATCGCATCTGGCCAATGTCGGCGATGCCAAGACGCTGGTCATTCATCCGGCGTCGACGACACATCGTCAGCTCGACGAAGAAGAGCAGCGCGCCGCCGGCGTTGCGCCGGAAATGGTGCGGCTGTCGATCGGACTCGAAACGCTCGATGATATCCTTTGGGACATCGATCAGGCGCTGGAGACCTGCACGTAATGGAGATCCGCGCGAATGGTGGACGAGAGGCGAGGGCATGAGCGACTCGCGCTACCCCGCGCTGACCTGGCCATGGGTTGGCGTGATCCTCTGTCTCGCCCTGCTGGGCCAGGAATACATGCTTCAGGCAGCCGGCCCCAATGCGCCGCTGACCTCGTACCGCATCGTGCTGATGTCCGTCGGCGTAAGCTCGGTCGCGCTGGTGCTGCTGCCGCCGCGGCGGATCGCCTACTTTCTCGCTTTTTTCGTTTGCGCGATCCTGATCCTCTACGCGCTCTATCTGCAATACATCGAGGGTCTCGAGCCCTGCCCTTTGTGCGTTTTCCAACGCATCTGCGTGATCGGTATGGGTATCGTGTTTCTGATTGCCGGCTTTCACCATCCGGGAAGAGGCGGCGCGACGGTCTACGCGGTGCTGCAACTGCTGATCGGAGGCGCCGGCATCGCCTTCGCGGGGCGGCAGGTCTGGCTTCAATCGCTGCCTCCGGATCAGGTTCCGTCCTGCAGCATGGGGCTCAACTACATGCTCGACACCTTGCCGTTCACCGATGTCTTGAAAAAAGTATTCGAAGGCAGCGGCGAATGCGCGGAGAAGGCCTGGGAATTCCTGCATCTATCGCTTGCGGCGTGGATGCTGGTGTTTTTCATCGCCATCATCGCCACCAGCTTCGCGCTAATACGGCGCGACCCGTAACACACCGCGCGCTCGCGCAGGTCGGCTTCCCAAGACTATTTGGGTGCCATGCGGATCGCGCCGTCGAGGCGGATCACTTCACCATTGAGCATGGGGTTGCGGATGATTTCCGCGACCAGCGAAGCGTACTCCGCCGGCCGGCCCAGCCGCGGCGGGAACGGGACCATCTTTCCCAACGATTCCTGCACCTCCACCGGCATGCCAGCGAGCATTGGCGTTTCGAAAATGCCCGGCGCAATCGTCATTACGCGAATGCCATAGCGCGCAAGCTCGCGGGCGACGGGCAGCGTCATGCCGACCAGGGCTGCCTTGGATGCGCTGTACGCCGCCTGGCCGATCTGGCCGTCGAACGCGGCCACCGATGCGGTATAGACGATCACTCCGCGCTCACCGTCCGCATTCGGGGCATTCTTGCTCATCGGCTCCGCGGCGAGGCGCGTGAGATTGAAGGAGCCGATCAGATTGATCTGGATGACGCGCGCAAAGCTTGCCAGCGCGTGCGGCCCTTCTTTGCCCAGAACTTTTTCACCGATTGCGACGCCGGCGCAGTTGATGATCCCGTGAAGCGCGCCGAACGCGTCGAGCCCGCCTGCAACAGCCGCCTTGGCGCTGGCTTCGTCGGCCACGTCCGTCTTGACGAAGCGCGCCGACGCGCCCAGCTCCGCCGCGAGCGCAGCCCCGCCTGCGTCGCTGATGTCGGCGAGAACGACTTTGCCGCCATTGGCGACGATCATGCGCGCGCATGCCGCGCCCAGGCCCGATGCCGCACCGGTGACAAAAAAAACGCAGCCGGCGATCTGCACGCTCTTACTTCTCTTGTGTCTTGAAAACCGTCGTCGCGGTCGCGACCAGCCCCGCGAGATCGGACAGGTTCGACGGGACGATGAGCGTGTTGTTGGTCTTGGCCAGGCTGGCGAACGCGGCCACGTACTGCTCGGCGACCTTGAGGTTCACGGCATTGACACCGCCGGGCGATACGATAGCTGCGGCGACTTGACGAATAGCGGTGGCGTTCGCTTCGGCGATGGAGAGAATCGCCGCCGCCTGGCCCTGCGCGGTGTTGATTTCCGCCTGCTTGACGCCCTCGGA
>DASZZK010000178.1:0-3036 GCA_035544975.1 Casimicrobiaceae bacterium
CCAGGCATCGCGGATATGGAGACCTCGGAAAAGGCGGCCAACCCCGCGCTTTCGATCCGGCTCAACAACGATGCGGCGGCCGACCTCGGGATCTCGGTCCAGCAGTTGGGCGCGACGGTTCGGCCGCTGCTTGCGGGCGAAACGGTCAGCTACTGGCTCGGACCTGACGGGCAGAACTACGAGGTCAACGTACAGTTGCCCAAGGACGGCAGGAGGCTCGCCTCCGACCTCGGCAATCTGTATCTGTCGACCAGCAAGCGCGGCCCCGATGGGGAGCTGCGCATGGTACCGCTGCGTCAGGTGGCGGAAATCGTCGAGACGACGAGCCCACAGATCATCAAGCGGCAGGACCTGCAACGGCGGGTCGCGCTCTATGCGAACGCCGAAGGTCGCCCGTCGGGCAATGTCGGCGACGACGTCAAGAAGATCGTCGATACAATGCAGCTGCCCGCTGGCTAACGTTTCGTCATCGCCGGGCAACAGGAGGACACCGCGGAATCGGCGGCCGCGCTCATGGCCTCGCTTGGGCTCGCGATCATCTTCATCTACCTCGTGCTCGCCTCGCAGTTCGCGAGCTTCACCCAGCCAGTCGCGATCATGGCCTCGCTGCCGTTCACGCTGATCGGCGTGCTGCTCGCGCTACTTTTGACCAACACCACGCTCAATATCCTGTCGATGATCGGCTTCGTGATGCTCATGGGTCTGGTGACTAAGAACGCGATTCTGCTGGTCGATTTCGCCAACCGTTCGCGCCGCGGCGGCGCATCGCTGCACGATGCGCTGCTGACGGCCGGACAAGTGCGCCTGCGGCCGATCCTGATGACGACCGCGGCAATGATCTTCGGCATGTTGCCGCTGGCGCTGGGCTTGGGCGAGAGCGGCGAAACGCAGGCGCCGATGGGCCGCGCGATCATCGGCGGTGTCATCACCTCGACGCTGCTTACGCTCGTCGTCGTGCCGGTCATTTACACTTACCTCGATCGCCTGACCGAATGGCGAACTGCACGGCGAGCGAGGCATGCGGCGGTCACCGCGCGTGCCGCTGCGCCTGCACCCGGTGATTGACGTGCGATAATGGGATGGCCGGCAAGAATCAATAATCGATAGCCGATTCGCGGGCCTGAACACCAACCCGGGCGGCCTTTAAGCACGTAAGCACGATTTGCGCGGACGCGCGGTCCGGCCATGAGGCGCAACGTCGGAACGTGCTTGCAGGTCTCGCGGCTAGCGTCACGCGACGACGGTGTCAGCCCGACGCAGTTTTTTGTTCCGTGCGATCACGAGGCAGGGATGGACTTCGAGCAGGCACGTTTCAACATGGTGGAGCAGCAGATTCGCACTTGGGAGGTTCTCGACCAGGAGGTGCTCGATCTGTTGTTCGAGGTGAGGCGCGAAGACTTCGTTCCGCCCGCCTATCGCTCGCTCGCGTTCGCGGACCTTGAAATCCCGATCGGCGACGGCGAGCGTATGTGGACTCCCAAGATGGAAGCGCGCGTGCTGCAGGAGCTCGATCTCAAGGCGAACGAGGAGGTGCTGGAGATCGGCACCGGAAGCGCCTACCTGACCGCGCTTCTTGCGCGTAGCTGCGGCGTCGTTACCAGCGTCGATATCCATGAAAGATTCGTTCTCGAGGCGCGACCGAAGCTCGCGCGTGCGGGTATTGGCAACGTCAAGCTCGCGGTCGGAGACGGCGCCCGTGGCTGGGGCAGCGAGCTCTACGAAGCGATCGTGCTCACCGGTTCGACGCCGGTGCTCCCCGAGTCATGGCTCGAACAGCTCAGGCCGGGCGGACGCATTTTTGCCGTCGTCGGCGACGCGCCGGCGATGAGCGCGCGCATGGTGCGTTGGGAAGCGCCGGGGGCGATCGTCAGTGAAGGTCTCTTTGAAACGGTCATCGCCCCGCTGCAGAACGCGGCGCAACCCCAGCGGTTCGTGTTTTGAGCGCCGCGGCGCGAGACGTTCAAAATCTTGTGAGCGCGCCGCGCCGCACCCGAACTGCCGGCCTTCTGATGGAAACCGAGAAGATGTTGAAATGCACGCTTGCGATCCTGATCGCGATGGCAATGTCGGCGTCACCGTCGGTCGCAGCCGCGGAGGACCTGATTCAGATTTATCGTGACGCGCTCACCAGCGACCCCGTGCTCGCATCGGCCCGTGCCACGCGGGAGGCGACCCAGGAGCTCGTGCCGCAGGCTCGCGCCGGATTGCTGCCGGCGGTCAACCTGGTGGCGAGCGCGAACGAGCAGGATTTCAACGACCGTCTGCACTCCGATCCGACGACGACGTTTCGCGAGCGATTTTCTGCCTACGCTTACACCGTGTCGGCGAGTCAACCGCTTTACCGTCCGCAAAACTCCATCGCGTTTAACCAGGCCACACAGCAGGTCGGGCAGGCCGACTACATCTTCGGATCATCGCAACAGGACCTCATCGTTCGAGTGATACAGGCGTACCTCGACGTGCTTCTGGCGCGGTTCAACATCGAGCTGACCGAAAGCCAGAAAAAGGCAGTCAGTGAAAATCTGGCCCAGGCCAAGCGCAACTTCGAAGTCGGCACAGCGACGATCACCGACACCAACGATGCGCAAGCGAAGTACGATCAGATTGTCGCCCAGGAGATTTCTGCCCAAAACGATCTGGACAACAAGCTCGCGGCGCTGCGCGCAATCATCGGGCGCGCGCCAAAAGAGCTCAAGGGATTTACCGGAAGGTTTCAACCCGAGCTTCCGGTTCCCAACACACTCGAGCCATGGGTGGAAAAGGCGATACGCGAAAACTACCAGGTGCGTATCGCGCAGGCGAACCTCGATATCGCGACGCTCGAAGTGGACAGGCAACGCGCCGGGCACTATCCGACGGTGGACCTGGTCGCGAGCTTCAACCAGGGCTACTCGGGCGCGGCGGCGTCCGCCTCGACGATCGGTGCCTTCGCCAGCGAAACGCGCCTGGCCCTGATCGGATTGCAGTTGAACGTTCCGCTATATCAGGGCGGTGCGATCAGCTCCCGCGTGCGCCAGGCGATCGCCAATCAGGAAA
>DASZZK010000179.1:0-1758 GCA_035544975.1 Casimicrobiaceae bacterium
TGTTGATCCGGAGCTCGCCGAGCGTTTGCGGTCCGCGCAGCATGAGCGTCGCCAGCAGCGCGACTGCCTGCGACGGCAGTCCCAGCACACGTTCGACGTTGTGCGCATAGCGCATCACCCGGCCACCGCTCGACTCGACGATCAACGACAGCGATTTGAGGCGGTCGACCGTCGCTTGAACCTCGGCGTCGGTGGCGCTCAACACGGGTTCGCGACTCGTTTTCTGATTGCAGCCCGCGGTCAGCGCGTTCAAGGTCAGCGGATACGTATCGGCGACCGTATGCTGCTTTTCGACCAGCACGCCCAGGACGCGGGTTTCGAGCAGCGACAGGGCCGGAAGGGCAATTGTCATTGGAATTCCAAAAACGCACCGGTCATTTCCACACCGGCCGGTTGCTGCTATCTTAGCGGCACGCTGCGTCCATTCCCGTTCTTCATTCTATCTCGCGGTAGCCGCCTCCTGCGTCGCCCGCCGGGAGCCTCATCGGAAGACCATGGCCCATTCCCCCGAAGTGACCAACATGGCGCTGTTCTGCGACTTCGAAAACGTCGCGCTGGGCGTTCAGGATGCCAAGTACGAGCGTTTCGACATCGGCAAGGTACTGGAGCGGTTGTTGCTCAAGGGCAGCATCGTCGTCAAGAAAGCGTACTGCGACTGGGAGCGCTACAAGGCATTCAAGGCGCCGATGCACGAAGCCTCGTTCGAGCTGATCGAGATTCCGCACGTGCGCCAATCCGGCAAGAATTCGGCCGACATACGTATGGTCGTCGATGCGCTGGATCTTTGCTATACGAAGTCGCACGTAGAGACCTTCGTGATCATCAGCGGCGATTCGGACTTTTCACCGCTGGTCTCCAAGCTGCGCGAGAACAACAAGGTCGTCATCGGCGTCGGCGTCAAGAACTCGACGTCGGACCTCTTGATCGCGAACTGCGACGAGTTCATCTTCTACGACGATCTGGTGCGGGAAAAAAAGCGCCCTGCCGCACGCAAGCCTGCCGCCAGGGCGTCCGTAGCCGAGACCCCGAAGGTACCGGGAAAGGCACCAGGCGAGGACGACAAGGCGCCGGCGAAAAAGAGCGACGAAGAACGCACGCAGAAGGGGCTGGACCTGGTAGTGGAAACCGTTGAGGCGCTGGTTGCCGAGCGCGGCGGGGAGGAAAAGATCTGGGGCTCGATGGTCAAGCAGGCGCTCAAGCGCCGCAAGCCGGGATTCACCGAGTCGTACCACGGCTTCCGGTCCTTTAACGCCATGCTGGAGGCCGCCGAAAAAAGGGGTAGCCTGAAGCTTGAGCGCGACGAAAAGTCCGGCGGCTATATCGTTCGGCTGGCAGCGCACGAGGAGTGACGATCTTGAATCGTCTTCGGCTTTTTCTCCGCGCCGCCCTCGATGTCGTGCTCTGCGCCGCGCTGACGCAGGGCGTCGCGGCAGCGGAGCCGGAACTGACCATCGTCGCCGGCGGCAGGATGGCGACCTACGCTCCGGCAAGCCTGCTCGCGCTGCCGGCGGCGACCAACGTCACGATCCCCGCCGACGTCGCCTACAAGCGCGAGATGACTTTCCGCGCCGTCCCCGTCGCCGCACTGCTCGCCGGTGTCGGGCCCGACGAGACCATACGCTTCGTCGCCAATGACGGCTATGTCGCGAACCTGGCTGCGGCGCCGCTTCTCGCCCACGGTGACGGCGCCGTCGCGTATCTGGCGATCGAGTCGCCCGATGCACCGTGGCCGCCACTGAAGGCGGGCGAGAGCGCCAC
>DASZZK010000180.1:0-6113 GCA_035544975.1 Casimicrobiaceae bacterium
CTGTCGTTCGGCGCGGTGCTCTACGCCCTGAGCCAGATGCGCTGGCCCGCGGCCCGCACCCCCGCCCCTCCCGCAGGATGGCTGGCGAGCTGGCTGGAAGGGGCGAAGTCGGCGTTTGGTTTTCGGCCGATTCGAGCGGCCTTGCTGCTCATCGCCTTGATCAGCAGCACCGTCGGGACTTATTCGACGCTGATGCCGGTCTTTGCCAAGGATGTGTTTGGCGGCGACGCGCACATGCTAGGGATGCTCCTGTCCGCCGCCGGCGGCGGTGCGCTGCTTTCAGCGCTCTACCTCGCGAGCCGGCATACGACGCGCGGTCTGGACCGCGTGATCCTCGTTGCGGGAGCGATCGCATCGCTCGCCATGCTCGCGTTCGCCTACTCGACAAGCTTTGCACTGGCGCTGCCCTTGCTCGTCGTGCTGGGGGCCGGGTTGATCGCGGCCCAGGCCTCGATTCAGACCCTGGTGCAGACGCTGGTCGACGACGACAAGCGCGGCCGCGTCATGAGCCTGTACACGATGGCGTTTCTGGGCATGCTCCCGTTCGGCAATCTCGCTGCCGGCGCGGTGGCACGCTATGCCGGCGAAGCCACCGCATTTACGCTCAACGCCTGCGTATGTCTGGTGGGGCTACTGGTGTTCTGGAAAGCGCTGCCCGGTTTGCGCATCGCTGCGCGTTTGGGCCCGGGCAAGACCGCGAGCCCGGGACTTGAATAAGCCGAGACGGCGGGAGCGGTCCTTGCCGTCCAGTGCTTGGCGTAAGGTCAGACCTTTTCCGGCTCGCGCAGGGAGCGCTTCATCAACAGCGCTGGGATCGGATGCTTGCGATGCAGCGATGGCCGTCCCGCCGTGCCCGTCAAGACCGGCGCCGACGGAGCGCGGGTGGCATCCGTGGCACGCGTAACGGGCGCTTGATCGGGATTGCGGTCGTCGGCGTCGGCGGCGCGCTCACGGCGCGGTGGGTGGGAGTCGGCGTGCGGCGCGTGCGATTTGGAATGCGGCGCGGGCGATTTGGAATGCGACGCGGGCGTCGCGGCATGCGGCGGACGCTTGGCGCCGCGGGTTTCCCGCACTTCGCGCGTCTGGCGCTGCGCGGACGGCCGCTGGGTGGACGGACCATCGCGATGCGGAGCAAATCCGTCGAGCGGCGCTACCGGAATCGTTCGCTTCAGCATGCGCTCGATCTCCGAGAGCAGCTTCTCCTCGTCGGGCGAGCATAGTGAAATTGCCTGGCCCTCCGCGCCGGCGCGGCCGGTGCGGCCGATGCGATGGATGTAGTCCTCGGGAACGTAGGGCAACTCGTAATTGACGACCAGGGGCAGGTCATCGATATCGAGGCCGCGCGCTGCGACGTCGGTCGCGACCATGACCTGAACCTTGGCGGCCTTGAAATCATCGAGCGCTTCCAGTCGCGCGGCCTGGCTCCTGTCGCCATGGATAGCGGTGGTCTTGAGGCCGTCCTTCTCCAGCTGGCGCGCCAAGCGCGATGCACCGTGCTTGGTGCGGACGAAGCAGAGCACCTGCCACAGATTGCGCGAGGTCACGATATGCGTGAGCAGTGCGCGCTTTTGATCCGTCGCAACCTTGTAGACGCTCTGTGCCACGGTCTCGGCGGCGGTATTGCGAAGCGCGACCTCGATCAGCGTCGGCGCATTGAGCAGTTGATCGGCGAGCTTCTTGATCTCGTTCGAGATCGTCGCCGAAAAGAGCAGGTTCTGGCGCTTGGCCGTGGCCGGCAGCAGCGCCATGATCCGCTTGATGTCCGGAATAAAGCCCATGTCGAGCATGCGATCGGCTTCATCGAGGACGAAGATCTCGACCTGGCCTAAGTTCACCGACTTTTGCTCGATGTGGTCCAGCAGGCGCCCAGGGGTCGCCACCAGGATCTCGATGCCCCCGCGGACGATCGGCATTTGCTGCCGGATGTCGACCCCGCCATAGACGACGGTGGAGCGGATGCCGGTGTATTTGCCGTACGTTTTCACCGCTTCCTCGACCTGGATCGCCAGCTCGCGCGTGGGCGTCAGTATCAATGCCCGAACGGGGTGCCGGGCCGGCGAGGGGCTGGCGTTGGCCATCGGCAGGAGCTTTTGCAGAATCGGCAGGGCGAAGCCGGCGGTTTTGCCGGTGCCGGTCTGGGCGCCGCCCATGACGTCGAGGCCCTGAAGGATGGTGGGAATCGCCTGCACCTGAATCGGCGTGGGCGTGGTGTAGCCGGCATCGGCGACGGCGCGGAGCAACTCCGGCCGCAAGCCGAGCTCGTCAAAACTCGGGGTACTACTCATCGGTATGCTTGCTCCTGGCGCGGCCCACCCGCACACACTGCGGGTTCCGGTCCAGGCTGCGGACATGCTGATTGATCGAAGGCGTGGCGACGTGCGCAACTGCGCGGCACGCCACCCGCCTGGGGGAATCGGCGGTGACCGGAGCGGCCGCCGAGTGCCCCGCATCATAGACCTAAATACCGGATTTTGCAAATTATTTCGGGATTCCAGGCCCTCAGTTTGGTACAATTGACGGTTTGGCCTTGCAACGCACCATGACCACCGTCCGCCAGCTTCGCAACATCGCCATCATCGCCCACGTCGATCACGGGAAGACCACCCTGGTCGACAAGCTGCTGGGCCAGGCGGGGACGTTCGCGGCACACCAGCACATTGCCGAGCGGGTGATGGACAGCAACGATATCGAGCGCGAGCGCGGCATCACGATCGTCGCCAAGAACTGCGCCATCGAGTACGGCGATACTCATATCAACATCGTCGACACGCCCGGGCATGCAGATTTCGGCGGCGAGGTCGAGCGCGTCCTGTCGATGGTCGACGGAGTCCTGTTGCTGGTCGACGCGGTCGAAGGGCCGATGCCGCAAACCCGCTTTGTTACCCGCAAGGCGCTGGCGCAGGGACTAAAACCCATCGTGGTGGTCAACAAGGTCGATCGCCCCGGCGCGCGTTCGCAATGGGTCGTCAACCAGACCTTCGAGCTCTTCGACAAGCTCGGGGCGAGCGAGGATCAGCTCGACTTCCCCGTCGTCTACGCCTCGGCGCTGAACGGGTACGCATCGCTCGACCCGATGACGCAGGGCACGGACATGCGGCCGCTGTTCGAGACCATTCTGGCGCGCATTCCGGCGCCGGGCGGCGATCCTGAGGGACCGCTGCAGCTGCAGATCAGCGCGCTCGATTATTCCAGCTACGTCGGCCGTCTCGGCATCGGCCGCATCCGCCGCGGCCGGCTGGTGCCGGGGCAGGAAGTGATGGTCCTCCACGGCAGCGAGGCGAGTACACGGTCCAGGATCGGACAGGTGCTTGGCTTTTCCGGGCTGGAGCGCGTGCCGGTCGAGTCGGCCGCGGCCGGCGACATCGTTCTGATTACCGGTGTCGACGACTTGAGCATCGGCACCACGATCACCGCGGTCGACGTGCCCGAGGCGCTGCCGATGATCTCCGTCGACGAACCGACGCTGTCGATGCAATTCCAGGTCAATACTTCGCCGCTGGCGGGCAGGGAAGGCAAGTACGTCACCAGCCGCAACCTGCGCGAACGGCTGGCCAAGGAAATACTTACGAATGTCGCGCTTCGGGTCGAGGACACAAGCGACACCGACGTGTTCGTGGTGTTCGGGCGCGGCGAGCTGCACCTCACCATCCTTCTGGAAAACATGCGGCGCGAAGGATACGAAATGGCGGTGTCGCGTCCTCGCGTCGTCATCCGCCAGATCGACGGCGTGCAATGCGAGCCGTTCGAGCAGCTCTCCGTCGACGTCGAAGACGCGCATCAGGGCGCCGTGATGGAGTCGCTCGGCGTGCGTCGCGGCGACCTGGTGCACATGGAATCCGACAGCCGCGGGCGCACGCGGCTCGAATATCGAATCCCCGCGCGCGGCCTCATCGGCTTTCAGGGCGAGTTCATGAACCTGACCCGGGGCACCGGGCTCGCGAGCCACGTGTTCGATGGCTTTTCACCGCTTTCCGGCGACATCCCCGAGCGGCGCAACGGTGTGCTGATCTCCGCCGAGGGCGGCGAGGCGGTGGCTTACGCGCTATGGAAGCTGCAGGAGCGCGGCCGCATGTTCGTGTCGCCCGGCGACAAGCTCTACGAAGGCATGGTGATCGGCATTCACAGCCGCGACAACGATCTGGTCGTCAATCCGATCAAGGGCAAGCAGCTGACCAACGTGCGTGCTTCAGGCAAGGATGAAGCCATCGCGCTTACGCCGCCGATTCAGCTCACGCTCGAATACGCGGTCGAATTCATTGCCGACGATGAGCTGGTGGAGATCACGCCCAAGTCGATCCGCATTCGCAAGCGTCACCTTATCGCCCACGAGCGAAAGCGGGCGAGCCGCGAGGCTGCCTGAGACCGCGCTGGTCCGGACCTCGGTCGGTGCCACGCCTCCGACATAGGTTGTTTGCGTGGTCAAAGGACTGCATCGAATACGACGACTACGGGCGGTAATAGCGGTCTGACGCAGGCGACAATCTGCCACAGGTCATGTTAGCCACGCTTACACTTCCTGACGCCAGCCGCTACGCGCAAATCGCGCTGGCGAACATCGAGCGCGAGTTTCCGACCAAGCTCGACCACGTCATCGCCGACGCCGCGGCGCCAGCGTCGCCGCGCGCACTGCATCCGGCGTTTTTCGGCAGTTTCGATTGGCATTCTTGCGTGCATGCGCACTGGTCGCTGGTGCGGGTGATGAAGCTCCATCCCCGGCTGCCGGAGGCAGCCGCCATTCGAAGCTTGCTCGACGTGCGTCTCGCTGCCGTAAATATCGATGCGGAGCGAGCCTACCTCGATCGGCCGGAAAGCCGATCGTTCGAGCGAACGTACGGCTGGGCCTGGTTTCTAAAGCTGGCCGAGGAGCTTGCCTCTTGGAGCGACGCTGACGCGCACCGATGGTCACGCGACCTGGCGCCGCTGACATCGGCGTTCGTGCAGCGCTACCTCGCCTATCTTCCCTACGCAAGTTACCCGATCCGCCACGGCGTGCATTCGAACAGCGCGTTCGGGCTCGCGTTCGCGCTCGACTTTGCGCGTGCCTGCGACGCCGGTTCACTGACCGACGCTTGTCTGGCCAAGGCACGGCAATGGTATCTGCCCGATCGCGACGCAGCGGCGCAATGGGAACCCTCGGGCGCGGATTTCCTTTCTCCATGCCTGATCGAGGCCGACCTGATGCGCCGGGTGCTCGATGCCGACGCCTTCGCGTCGTGGCTCGGCGCCTTTCTGCCCGATATCGAACGGCGTGAGCCTTCGTCGTTGTTCACGCCGGCGATCGTCAGCGATCGCACCGATCCGTATATCGTGCATCTCGATGGTCTCAATCTGTCACGCGCCTGGTGTTGGCGCGCGTTAGCAACCGCGCTTCCGGCCGGCGACCCGCGCTCAAGCTTCGCCGCCGCGGCGGCAAGCGCGCATTTGAGCGCTGGCCTTGAGGGCGTCGCCAGCGGTGAGTATGTGGGCGATCATTGGCTTGGCACTTTTGCAGTCCTTGCACTGACAACGTAAACTTCCCGCGTGGAATCCACCTGGTTTTTGGCGGGCCTTGCCCTGGGAATTGCGATGCTCGCGATCCTTCTGGCGGTGGTCCTGGTGCGCCTCGCGGCGCTCGCGCGAAACGCGGGCAACGCCGCTGAAACGAGGACTCAGCTGGAGTCGATCCGGGCTCAGAACGAGCGCCTGGAGCGCGAGCTGCGCGCCGAGCTTGCCAACGCGCGCGCGGAGACGACGCAGAACGCAAAAAGCGCGCGCAACGAGCTCGCAAGCAATCTCGCGCAGTTCGCGCAGACGCTTCAGAACCAGCTCGCGAACAATGCCGGCCTGCAGAACGAGAGACTTGCTACGCTCACCCAGAGCAACGAGCAGCGGCTGGAGGCGGTCCGCGCGACGATCGAGGGCAGGCTGGAGCTGTTGCGGAACGATAATGCTCAGAAGCTGGAGCAGATGCGCACGACCGTCGACGAAAAGCTGCAGACAACGCTCGATTTGCGCCTCGGCGAATCGTTCAAGATGGTGTCCGACCGCCTCGAACAAGTGCACAAGGGTTTGGGAGAGATGCAGTCGCTGGCGACCGGCGTTGGCGATCTGAAAAAGGTGTTGACCAACGTCAA
>DASZZK010000181.1:0-2538 GCA_035544975.1 Casimicrobiaceae bacterium
CCGATCGCGCTGCCCCGGACTACGCATTTGCTGCCGCGCACGATGCATTTGCCGGTGTGCCATGTAAACCTTGCCGTCCTGCAATCCTTACCGATATCAATGAGGCGCATAATATCGCTCGATTCCTTGGCGTCCCGACCATGAAAACCACTCTCCGCAAACTGATTCCTGTTTCCGCTCTCGCGGCCTGCGCAATTATTTTCAATGCCCTTGCGCCGGTAGCCGCGGCCCTGCCTCCCGCCGCGAATGCGGCAGCGTCCAAAGCAACGATCGGCGATACAGGCGTCGCCTGGTTCAAGGGCGACGTCAACGCGGCGTTTGTCGCGGCGAAGGCAGACAACAGGCCGGTGTTCCTCTACTGGGGCGCGGTGTGGTGCCCGCCCTGCAACCAGGTCAAGGCGACCATCTTCAATCGCCAGGATTTCATCGAGCGATCGCGCTTTTTCGTTCCCGTGTACATCGACGGCGACAGCCCCAGTGCGCAACGGCTGGGCACGCGCTTCAAGGTGAGCGCATATCCGACCATGATCCTGCTCAAGCCCGACGGCAGCGAGATCACGCGGCTGCCCGGAGAAGTCGAAGCCGAGCAGTACATGCGGGTGCTGACCCTGGGCATGAACGGCGCGCGGCCGGTCAAGGAAACGCTGGCCGCCGCGCTGGCGCACGGCGGCGCGAAGCTCAAGCCCGAGGATTGGCGGATGCTTGCCTATTACTCGTGGGAAACCGACCAACAGCAATTGCTCTCCAAGGAAAAACTCGCGTCGACGCTGCAACGCCTCGCGCTTGCCTGTCCTGCCGACCAGCCGGAAACCGCGGCGCGGCTCAAGCTGCAGGCGCTGGTTGCCGCATCGAAGGCGAAGGACGCCAAGCCGCGCGATGACAAGGCGGCAAGCGCGCAGCTCATGGCGGTCCTCACCGACCCGAAGCTCGCCCGCGAAAATTTCGATCTGCTGGTCTATTACCCGCGCGAAGTCGCGAATCTGGTGACGCTGCCGAAATCGCCCGAGCGCGCGCGAGTCGTCGCCGCGTGGAATGCCGCGCTCGAGCGGCTTATTGCCGACGCCCCCTTGTCTACCGCCGATCGCCTGTCGGTGGTCGATGCCGAGGTCGCGCTTGCCAAGCTCGACGAGCCCAAAGCAGCGCTGGCCGACGCCCTGCTGAAGACAGTGCGCGACGAAACCGCGCGCGCCGATCGCGAAACATCGGACCCGTATGCGCGGCAGGCCGTGATCAGCGGCGCGGCGGAAGTCCTCGACAACGCGGGCCTCGGCGGCGAGTCCGACGCACTGCTCAAAAGGGAGCTCACGCGCACGCACTATCCATACTATTTCATGCTCGGGCTGGCCGCGAACGCCAAGAAACGCGGTGAGAAAAGCGTGGCGGTAGATTGGGCGGGAAAGGCGTATGCGGCAGCCGAGGGCGACGCCACCCGCCTGCAATGGGGCGCGAGCTACATCAACACCATGATCGACCTCGCGCCGCAGGATTCCGCGCTTATCGAAAAAACAGCGCTGAAGGTCATCGAAGATCTCGATCCGACTCCCGACACGTTTTATGAACGCAACCGCCGTTCGCTCGAGCGCATAGGCAAGAAGCTCGCCGCGTGGAACAAGGACGGCCGCCACGATGATTCGCTCAAGCGCATTCGCACGAAAATGGCCAGCGTCTGCGCGAAGCTGCCCGCGTCGGATCCGGCGCGCACGACGTGCAGCGGCGTGTTGCGTCCGGCGAGCGGAGCCAGGGCATAACTTTCATTTCAAAGAGGAGATGCGAATCGAACATTCAGCACGCGGGTCGTGGACAGCCTCGCCTGGCGGTGGGGCGTCCCGACGCCTGACAGCGCTAGCATGCGCTCTCGCGGCCGCGATCGTTTTCGCGAGCGTTTCTGCCACTGCCGGCGATGCCAAAGGCACGATCACCTATAAAGGCAAGGCCGGTGAAATCGTGGTGACGGTCAAGCACGCGTATCTGGTCAAAGGCCCCGACGTCGTCAGCGGCAAGACGATCCGTCGCGTGGTGCTTTCGGTCGCGGATGTCGCTGCCAAACTCGCCTCCTGCGGGACCATGATGTGCTCCGACGGCGACATCACCGAGGGCATGACCATCGATTTCGATGCGGGCCCGCGCCTTAACTTCTGGTTCGTCGGCAACAATCAGCTGGTGCAGTATTCAGGGACTGCGGAACCGGCATCGCTGAAACTCACCGCGGACACCCCTCAACGGCTCGCGGGCAAATGGGATTTCGATGGAAGCGCGGCGGGCGGACCGCGGGTGCAGATTGAGTTCGATGCTCCGCTGGTGAAGGAAGTCACGAAGCTGCGATAGCTCCGAGCTCGGGAGCACCTCCCGAATCCGGCGCTTAACCGTCGCTGCCGTCCGCGTCGACGGCGGCTCCGCGGCCTTCCGCGCCTTTCACCCTCAAGCCAAACAGTTTGCCGAGCGCCTCCCGGTACCGATCCGCGCCGGTGCGCATGCTGTTGTTGTGACCGCCGCCTTCAACGAGCAATAACTCCTTCGGCGCCGTGGCCGCGTCGTAGA
>DASZZK010000182.1:0-8165 GCA_035544975.1 Casimicrobiaceae bacterium
GATTCGCGGCGACGCTACGCCCGCCGCCAAGCCCTGGAGCCTCGAATCGAGCTATCGGCGGCCGTATCAGATGCACGCTGCGATCGGCCCGTCGTGCGCCGTGGCACTGTTCGAGGCCAACAAGCTGACCGTATGGACCCACAGCCAGGGTGTCTATCCACTGAAGGGCGCGCTCGCCGAGATGCTGGGACTGCCCGCGGATGCCGTGCGCTGCATCCACATGGAGGGCTCCGGTTGTTACGGCCACAACGCCGCCGACGACGCCGCCGCGGACGCGGCGCTGATCGCGGTCGCGATACCCGGCCGGCCGGTGCGCGTGCAATGGATGCGCGAGCACGAGAATCTCTGGGAGCCCTACGGGTCGGCGATGCTCACCACCGTCAAGGCGACACTCGACGGGCAAGGCACCATCACCGATTGGCAGTTCGACGTGTGGACCGGGACGCATTCCTCGCGGCCGGGAGCGGCCGGCAATCTCGCCGCGGCATGGCTCTTGCCAAGCCCCTTCGCGCTGCCGACGCCGAAGCCTATTCCGCAACCCGAGGGGGGAGGAGATCGCAATGCGGTGCCGCTGTACGACATCGCCAACACCCGAATCGCCCATCATTTCATCCCGAAGATGCCGCTGCGAGTGTCCGCGCTACGCTCGCTCGGCGCCTACATGAACATTTTTTCCATCGAGAGCTTCATGGATGAGCTGGCACTTGCCGCGAAGCTCGATCCCGTGGAGTTTCGCCTGCGTCACCTCAAGGACACGCGGGCGCAGGACGTCATCCGCCTGGCGGCGGAACGCTTCGGTTGGAACGCGTTTGCTTCACAGCGCGATTCCGGCAAGCGCCGTGGCCGCGGCTTCGCCTTCGCGCGCTACAAGAACCTGGGCGCGTACGCCGCCGTGGCCATGGAAGTCGACGTCGACCGCGAAAGCGGCCGCATCGATGTCGTGCGCATCGTCGCCGCCGTCGACAGTGGCGACGTCGTCAATCCCGACGGCATTCGCAATCAGATCGAAGGCGGCATCGTGCAGTCGCTGAGCTGGAGCCTGTACGAATCGGTCGCGTTCGACCAGACGCGCATCACCAGCCGCGACTGGAGCAGCTATCCGATCATGCGTTTCGCGAGCGTGCCGCAAAGCATCGACGTACACATCATCGATCGGCCCGGCGCTCCCTTTCTCGGCACGGGCGAGGCGGCGCAGGGTCCGGCGGCGGCCGCGCTTGCCAACGCCCTCGCCAGCGCCGCCGGGGTGAGGATCCGGGAATTGCCGCTGACGAGCAAACGCGTGAAGGCCGCGATCGGCGTCTGAGAGGCAAGCAGGACATGTCTCCGACCCGATGTGCTCGCCAATCTTGTCGCGTGCATCCCGCCCGGCGCATCACTGCAGACGCGGCTTCTTGAGAAAGTCGCCGCGATCGCCCGAACGGACCTTCACGTCCACGCGCATGCCGTCGCGAAAGAGCACCAGCGGAATCTCGGTGCCGGCGGGGCCCAGTCGCCACATCGCGCGAAAAAATGGCGCCAGCTCGTTGACGCGCTGACCGCCGGCTTCGAGCACGACATCGCCGGGACGCACACCCGCCTGCTCGGCGGGCCCGCCGCTGGCGAGAGCGCTGACCACCAGTCGCTCCTTGACCTCCGCCGCGTACAGGCCGAGCCACGGCCGCACCAGCCCTGAGCGGCGGCCTTGACGGATCAGGTCGTCGACGATCGGGTGAAGCAGATCGATCGGTACGAACATGTTGCCGTGAACGGTGTCTTCGTCGACCTGCTCCTGCACCAGCAGCGATCCTATGCCCACCAGGCTCCCGTCGTCGCCCACCAGCGCCGCGCCGCTCCACTCGGGATGAGCCGGCGCGGTGAACAATGCTTCATCCAGCACGTACTCCCAGTAGCCCGCGAATTCCCGCTTGTCCATGACTCGCGCCTTGAGCGCGTGCGCGTGGCCGCCGTTACCGATGACGAATACGTCGTCGTCGGTCGCGACCAAAGCGGCCGAGCCCTGCACGAGCGGTTTGACGCCGAGACGGCCAAGCGGTTGCACCAGGCCGAAACCGCTGGTGAAGTCGTAGGCCAGCGGATAGCCCTGCACCACGGTGCCGTTGTTGGCCGTCAGCCAGATGGTTTCGGCTTCGGTGATCAAATAGCCGATGGTAAGAATGAGCCCATCGTCGCGAATGACGACGCCGTTTCCGGTACGCTCGGTGCCGAGTATCGACGCGGTATATGCATCCTCCGGAACATCCGCGCGAAGCGCGACAACCGCATTGAGGGCGACGGAGAGGTCAAAATCGACCTCTCCCGCGCGAGGCTGGAGCTCGCGTGGGAAGGCCCATTCGTCTTTTGCGGTCATGGTCCTGGGATCGGAACGCAACGCGATAGCAAATCTAGCACAAGGTCCCGCCTGCGGTGAGCCGAGTGCGGTACCCCGCGTACGACGCGGGGCCCGTCCCACAGAACATCGTTCGCTGCTCGGCGCCGGCCGCTGCCGCTGGCAGCCCGGTACAATTGGCCGTCGTAATCCAGGGGGAGCGCGTGATCGAAGTGGGCGACCGCGGAACGGCGGCGCTAACGACATACCGCTTCGATTTCATCGGGCGGACCGGCGAGTATTTCCGGATCTGGGTCGTCAGCCTGTTTCTGTCCGTCGTCACGCTCGGCATTTATTCGGCGTGGGGCAAGGTGCGCAAGAAACGCTATCTCTATTCGCATACCGAGCTCGACGGCACCGGATTCGAGTTCCGCGCGACGCCGCTCGCCATCCTCAGGGGACGCGTGATTGCGCTCGTTCTGCTCGGCGGGTTCGCGCTCAGCGGCCACGTGTTGCCGATCATGCAGCTCGTATTCATCATCATCCTGCTGGCGCTAACGCCGTGGATCGTGGTCGCGGCGTCGCGGTTCAACGCTCGCAATTCGGCCTGGCGCAACATCACTTTCAGCTTCAACGGCGGCTTCTGGGAGGCGGCAAGGGTCTTTCTCGCGCTCGGGCTCCTGGCAGTGGTGACCCTGGGGCTCATGTACCCGTACGCACGGATGCGTCGCGCACGCTTCATCATCGAGCATCACCGCTTCGGCGACACGCAAATCCGTGCCGACCTCATGGCGGGCGGTTTTATTCTGGCCTATCTCCTCGCGGCGCTGATGTTCATCGGCATCATGGTTTTGTTTGTCGCCGCCATGGTCGGGCTGGTTTTCGCGGCGGGCGCCGCTGCCCGCCACCAGCCCTCGGGGATGGCCTCGCTGGCGCCTGTCGCGGTGCTGTATGTCGCGTATATCGCCGTGTACGCGTTCTTGCGCGCGCAAATCGGGAACCTTACGGTCAACGGAGTGGTGGTCGGCCCGCTGCGATGCCGCAGCACCTTGCGCGCGCGTGACCTGGTGTGGCTGTACCTGAGCAACATCGTCGCGATCCTCGCCACCCTGGGGCTGGCAACGGCCTGGGTGACGATCCGCATGGCCCGCTACCGCGCGCGAAATCTGTACCTGATCGGTGAGGCGACGCCCGAGGCTTTCATGGGCACGGCGACAAGCGCCAGCAGTGCGACCGGCTCCGAGGTCAGCGATCTGTTCGACGTGGATGTATCGCTATGACAGCGTTTGAAGGCGTGATGTTCGACGGCGTTCGCGCGGCGGGCCTGCCGGTGCAGGTCCACGCCCAGGGCGACGAAGTGCTCATCGCCAGCGCAATCGAGGAGCCGCGCAGCGTCGCCCGCGATCGGATCATCGCCGATGCTCCCATCCCGGGCGTCCCGCGTCTGCTTAGGCTGCCCGGCGGCGAGCTCATTCAAACCGACGCGCACGAAGCCGTTGCTTCGCTATGGCCACCGAAGGATTTCATCTCGCGCGCTGCGTTCGCGATCGAATCGCGGTGGTGGGCTGCTCTCACGGGGCTTGTACTGACCGCGGGCGCGGTGTGGCTGATCGTGGCGTTCGTGCTGCCACTCGCCGCGGAGCCGGTCTCAAGGCGCATCAGCCCGGCGGTCGAGGCCTTCATGGGTCAGCAAACGCTTGAAATTCTCGACCGCACCATCTTCGCGCCTTCGACGCTGACCGAAGAGAAAACCGACGAGCTCGAAGAGAAGTACGCTCAATTCGTCGACGGTGAGGACGCGCGGAGCTACAGGCTCGAGTTCCGTCACGCCGGAATGCCGAACGCCCTCGCGCTGCCGGGAGGCATCATCGTCGTCACCGATGAAATGGTGCGCGCGACCGACAACGATGCCGAGTTCCTGGCCGTCGTCGCGCATGAAATCGGTCACGTTCGCGGGCATCATGCCATGCGATTGGTGCTGCAGAGCTCCGGACTGGCGGTGCTCATGACGGCGCTGGCAGGCGACGCCGTAGGCACAACGATACTCGCGGCGGCGTTGCCCGCGATATTGCTGAAAACTAAATATTCAAGGCAGTTCGAGTCGGAGGCCGACGACTACGCGTTCGCGATGTTGAAACGTCACGGCCAGTCGCCCCAGGCGTTCGCCGACTTGATGCGTCGACTGCGTCTGCGCAAGGATGCGAAAGAAGAGCCTGATGCGCTGCTTCAGTACCTCAGCACGCATCCGGCTACCGAGGAGCGAATTCAGCGCGCGGAACAGCGACGCTGACCATGCCATGTCGGACACGGATGTTCTGATCGCCGGCGCCGGACCCACCGGCCTTGTCCTGGCGCTTTGGCTCCAGCGCCTTGGTGTGCGCGTGCGCATCGTCGACAAAGCGGCGGAGCCCGGGACCACCTCGCGCGCGCTGGTGGTGCACGCTCGTACCCTGGAGTTGTATCGGCAGATGGGTATCGCCGACTCCCTTGTCGGGGAAGGGCTGCATTTCGCCGCCGTCAACCTGTGGGTGCGCGGCAAGAAAGCAGCACGCGTTGCCTTCGGTGACATCGGTGCCGGCCTGAGCCCGTATCCATACATGGTGATTTACCCTCAGGATCAACATGAGCGGTTCTTGATCGAGCGGCTGAAGGAGAAAGGCGTACACATCGATCGCCCGACCGAGGTGGTCGGCTTCGAGGAGCGGGGAAACCGCGTCGCCGTGCATCTGAAGCGCTCGGACGGAAGCGATGAAACCTGCGAAGCGGTCTTTCTTGCGGGTTGCGATGGCGCGCGCTCGGTCGTCCGCGAGAAGCTGGGCACCGGCTTCCCGGGAGGAACCTATAGTCATTTGTTCTACGTCGCCGACGCCGACGGGAGCGGTCCGGTGATGAACCATGAGCTGCACGCCGCGCTCGACGATGTGGATTTTCTGGCTGTCTTTCCGATGAAGGGCGATGGACGTGCGCGTCTCGTCGGCTGGGTTCGGAAGGCGTCGGAAACGCAGCACGACCCGCTGGAATGGAAAGACGTGAGCCGCAGCGTCATCGAACGTCTGGGCATCGACGTGAAGCGCGTGAATTGGTTCTCGACCTATCACGTGCATCATCGCGTCGCCGTTCGATTCCGTGCGGGCCGCACGTTTCTTCTGGGCGATGCTGCGCACATTCACAGTCCCGTCGGCGGCCAGGGAATGAACACGGGCATCGGCGACGCGGTAAATCTGGCGTGGAAGCTCGCCGCGGTGTTGCAGGGCCGCGCGGACCACCAGCTCCTCGACACGTTCGAGACCGAGCGAATCGCATTTGCAAAACGGCTTGTCGCGACGACCGATCGGATCTTTCAACTCGTCACCAGCGACGGGCGCCTGGCGAGATTCGTGCGGCTGCATGTCGTACCGCGCGTGCTTCCGGCGCTCGCTACATTGAACGCCACGCGACGATTAATGTTCCGCACCGCGTCGCAGACCTTGATCGACTATCGTCCCAGCAAATTAAGCGTCGGTGTCGCAGGAAAAATCCATGGTGGCGACCGCCTTCCGTGGGTCAAGCTCGATCCATCGTCGGCCGCCGGCCGCGACAACTTCGCCCCATTGACGTCGATCGACTGGCAGCTGCACGTCTACGGCGATGTCACGCCGGCGATCTCGAGCGTATGCAAGGCGAGGGGACTGCCTCTGCACTCTTTTCCATGGCACGACGCCATGCGTTCCGCGGGTTTTGTTCGCAACGCTGTTTATCTCATTCGTCCGGATGGCTATGTCGGCTTCGCGGATCGAGACGCAAGCGCGGCGAACCTCCAGCAATATCTGAACGATCGGAAATTGCGACCGCGCGCGCCATCCTGAAACGCCTGAAAATACTTTCGCCGAAAGGTCATGGTGGCAACGGCGGTGAGACGAGACCGCCAAACGGCCGCGCCTGTGCTACGGTTACGTTTCCCCATGGTCCTTCATCAACCCCGGCAGAGATCACCATGAATTTGACAGCACCGCGACGCATCATTTTCTTGATTGCGGCATGGCTCGGGTTGGCAACGCTCGCCCTCGCCCAGCCTTTTCCGTCAAAGGTAGTGAAGATCACGGCACCCTACGCGGCCGGCGCTGGGCCCGCGATATTCACCCGCATGATGGCGGACAAGCTGTCGAAAGCCTGGTCGCAACCGGTGATCGTCGACGCGAAGCCGGGAGCGAGCGGGTTTATTGCGATCGAGGCGGTGAAGAACGCTGTGCCCGACGGTCACGAGCTCCTCGTCGTCAGCAACGCACACGTGGCCATCAATCCCGCGCTCTACAAGAAGCTTCCCTACGACCCGCGAAAAGACTTCGTGCCGGTGGCGATGTTCTATCACACGCCGTTTTTCCTTGCCGTGTCGACCGCGGGGCCGTATCAAAGCGTGCCGGCGCTGATCAATGCGGCAAAGGCGAATCCGGGTGCGGTCTCCTATGGATCGTCGTACGTCGGGAGCCCTTCGCATCTCGGGAGCGCGGAGTTCGAATTTCTCACCGGCACCAAGATGATCCACGTTCCCTACAAGGACCAGTCGCAAATGTATGTCGCGATCGCCGGTGGGGACGTCGGGTGGGCGTTCTCCACGCTCGGCTCGGCGCTGCCGCTCATGCAAAGCGGGCGCCTCAAGCTGATTGCCATTGCCGCCAAGCATCGGCTGAAGACGCTGCCCGACGTGCCGACACTCGAGGAAGCTGGCGGCCCCGCCGGCATGGTGGTCGATTCGTGGCTTGCGGTGCTCGCGCCGCGCGGGACTCCGACCGAAACCGTACGGAAGATCAACGCAGCCATCAACAGGCAGCTCGCGGATCCGGAGGTTCTCGAGCAACTCACTCGCTTCGGCTTCGAGGCGGCACCCGGTACGCCGGAGCAGCTCGCCGACGTCATCCGCGCGGAGGAAAAGAAATTCGCCGAGCTGGTGCGCCGCACCGGAGCAACCGCCGACTGAAGACAGCCGTTACCCACCCAGGGGCTTGAGCTCCGCGACGGCTGCGTAGTACTCCCACGCGCGCTCCACGATGCCGGAGGTGAGCTGATCGCGCACGCGCTCGGCTTCTTCCGGAGTGAAGGCACGAATGCGCTCCGGCTTGCCGCCGGCCGCGGCAAGCATGCGCAACTGCAAGGCGGCGCTCTCTTCGAGAAAGCATGCCGCGATCGTTGCGGTGCGCACGTCCGCCGCAACCGTGGTGATGCCATGGCCGCGCATCATGACCGCGATGCCCCTGCCGAGCCGCTGCGCCAGCAGGTCGCCCAACTCGCGGGTGCGAATGAGGCCGATGCGCTCGAACTCGGCGACGCCGTCGACAAAAGCGCCGCCCTGGTTGTGAACGATGCGATGCGGCTGGCCGATCTGGGTCAGGCATACGCAGGCCGGCGGATGCGCATGCACCACGCTGCCGATGTCGGCGCGGGCCGCGTAGGCGCGAGCATGAATCCAGAGCTCGCTGTTCGGTGTGCCCTTGCCCGAAAGCAGGTTTCCGTCCGTATCGAGAACCAACAAGTTGTTTTCGTCGGCGAGTCCGGGAGAGCGCCGCGTCGGAAGAAGAAACGTCTCCGTGCCCGGGATGCGCGCGCTGACGTGCCCGAAGGCGTTCGAGAGCCCGAAGCGCTCGATGATCCGGTTGGCCAGCGCCACTTCGCGCCGCAAAGCTTGTTCAGCGCCCACGATGCCTTTCCTCGCGATCGATATCGCATGCAGGGACTTGCTCAGCCGCGGCGATAATCCTACGCCTGATTATCGCAAGCGATACACGAGCACGTGGCCGTCGCGTGTGGTCGACCGCAAGCCGATCCACTCGCCCTCGGGCGAGTACCACAGCTCGATGCGGTTCCTCTCGGTATCGATGCGGAAGTG
>DASZZK010000183.1:0-4794 GCA_035544975.1 Casimicrobiaceae bacterium
GGCATTGCTCGCCACAGGGATGCGCGTGACAGTGGGCAGGTGTCGCGCCAGCCATTGCACGCATTGCGAGAGCGACTGCGCGTGTGAATAAACGCGGGTCACGCCGGCGAGCGTGGTGCCCGAGGCACGGTTCACGAGCAAATGCTGGCCGATGCGCAACTTGATTTCACCGACGATCGTGAGTGGCGTCTGACACATCAGGTCCAGCGTCCGGCCTACCGCGCCTTCGGTCGAATTCTCGACCGGCACGACTGCATAGTCGGTCTGACCTGCCTCGGCTGCGCGAAACACTTCATCGATCGAGGCGCACGGCTCGGCATCCACCAGATCCCCGAAATGCTTGGTCACCGCTGCCTGGCTGAAGGTGCCTGCCGGTCCGAGGTACGAGATTCGGAGCTGCTCTTCCAGCGCGAGACACGCCGACATGATCTGGCGAAACACGCTCGTCACCGCACCGTCGGGCAACGGTCCTCTATTCTCCGCCTGGATCGCACGCAGCACCCGCGCTTCACGATCGGGACGATATGCGGCGGAATCGCCCTTGAGCGAGCCGATGATCTTGGCGTGCGCGGCGCGTTCGTTGAGCAGCCGCAAGAGCTCGCGATCGAGCGCGTCGATCGCGTCGCGCCGGCGGTTGATCTCCAGCTCGCTTGGGTCCTGCGACATCGCCTGAGAGTCCGCCGCTCTTGACTTGGTTACTTCGGGTTACTTCGCTGGCGCCGAGCCCAGCTCGGCGAGCATCCCGCGGCCGATGGCTGCGACGACAGTGCTATTTGTCATCGCATCGCATCCCGATGCCCATTGCGGCTTCATGTCAGCTCCTCATCGCCGTCGTCTTCGGTCTCGACCACGCGTTCGAGGCCGGCAAGTTTTTCACCTTGATCGAGGTTGATCAGCGTGACGCCTTGCGTCGAGCGGCTCATCTCGCGGATCGACGACACCTTGGTCCGGATGAGCACGCCGCTGGTCGAGATCAGCATCACTTCATCGTCGGGACGAACCAGCGACGCCGCGACGACGCGGCCGTTGCGCGTCGTCTGCTGGATCGCGATCATGCCTTTGGTGCCACGGCCGTGGCGGGTGTGCTCGACGATCGGCGTTCGCTTGCCGTAGCCGTTTTCGGTCGCCGTCAGCACCGACTGCTCCTCGTCTTCGGCGACGAGCATGCTGATGACCGTCTGGCCGCGATCGAGGCTCATCCCGCGCACGCCGTGCGCATTGCGGCCCATCGGTCGCACATCGGTTTCCTCGAAGCGCACTGCCTTGCCGCCGGAGCTGAACAGCATCACGTCGTGCTTGCCGTCGGTCAAGGCCGCACCGACCAGGAAATCGCCGTCGTCGAGATCGACGGCGATGATGCCCGATGGACGAGGACGTGAGAATTCCGACAAGGGCGTCTTTTTCACCGTGCCCTTGGCGGTCGCCATGAACACGAAGCGGTCCTGCACGAACTCCTTCACCGGCAGTATTGCGGTGATCTTCTCATGCTCGAGGAGCGGCACCAGATTCACGATCGGCTTGCCCCGCGACGCGCGCCCTCCCTGCGGCACGTTGTATACCTTGAGCCAGTAGACGCGCCCGCGGTTGGAGAAGCAGAGAATGAAGTCGTGCGTATTGGCGCTGAACAGACGGTCGATGAAATCGTCATCCTTGGTGCCTGTCGCCTGTTTGCCACGGCCACCGCGGCGCTGCGCACGATATTCGGCGACCGGCTGCGCTTTCATATAGCCGCCGTGAGACATGGTCACGATCATGTCCTCGGGCGCAATCAAATCCTCGAGCGACAGATCGACACCCTGCACGACGATCTCGGAGCGGCGCTTGTCGCCAAATTGATCGCGGATCGATGTGAGCTCGCCGGCGACAACACTCGTGACACGCTCCGGCTTGGCGAGAACGTCGAGCAGGTCGACGATCTGCACCATGACCTCGCGGTACTCGCCGGTGATTTTCTCCTGCTCGAGGCCGGTCAGGCGCTGCAGGCGCAATTCGAGGATGGCCTGCGCCTGAGCGTCCGACAGCTTGTAGCCGGCCGCCGTCGCACCCGAGCCGGACTGCCATCCATATTCGGGCGCCAGTCCCTCGGGTCGCGCTGCGTCCGCCGCGGCGCGGGCGAGCATTTCCTCGACCAGCGCCGAGCGCCACATTTTTTCCATCAGCGCGGCCTTGGCTTCGGCCGGCGTCGCCGCGCGTTTTATGAGCGCGATGATCTCGTCGACATTCGATAACGCGACCGCGAGTCCTTCGAGAATGTGGCCGCGGTCACGCGCCTTTCTGAGCTCGAAACGGGTGCGCCGGACGACGACCTCACGCCGATGCTGCAGAAAAAACTGGAGAAACTGCCGGAGGTTCAGAACACGGGGCTGGCCGTCGACCAGCGCCACCATGTTCATGCCGAAGCTGTCCTGCAGCTGGGTCAGTTTGAACAGATTGTTGAGGATGATCTCGGCGACTTCGCCGCGCTTGAGCTCGATCACCACGCGCATGCCGGATTTGTCGGACTCGTCGCGCAGGTCGGATATGCCGTCGAGCTTTTTCTCGCGCACCAGCTCGCCGATCCGCGTGAGCAGCGTCGCCTTGTTCACCTGATAGGGAAGCTCGTCGACGATGATCGCCTGGCGCCCGCCTTTTTCGATGTCCTCGAGGTGCGTGCGGGCGCGGATCACGACGCGCCCGCGGCCGGTGCGATAACCTTCGCGCACGCCCTCGGTGCCGTAGATGATCGCCGCGGTCGGGAAATCGGGCGCCGGAACGTGCTCGATCAGCTCGTCGACCGTCAGCTCCGGATTGTCGAGCAAGGCAAGACACGCGGTGATGATCTCGGTCAGGTTGTGCGGCGGAATATTGGTCGCCATCCCAACCGCGATACCCGACGAGCCATTGATCAGCAGATTCGGAATCCGAGCCGGGAGGACCGTGGGCTCGAGTTCCTTGCCGTCGTAATTCGGCACGAAATCGACCGTTTCCTTGTCGATATCGGCCAGCATCTCCGCGGAAATCTTTTCCAGCCGGCATTCGGTGTATCGATAGGCGGCCGCGGCGTCACCGTCGACCGAGCCGAAGTTGCCCTGTCCGTCGATCAGCGGATAGCGAAGCGAAAAATCCTGCACCATCCGCACCAGCGCTTCGTAGGTAGCGCTGTCGCCATGCGGGTGATACTTGCCCAGAACGTCGCCGACCACGCGGGCGCACTTGACGTATGGCCGGTTCCACACGGTGTTTGCCTCGTGCATCGCAAAAAGCACCCGGCGGTGAACGGGTTTCAAGCCATCGCGGACGTCAGGCAAGGCCCTGCCCACGATCACGCTCATGGCGTAATCGAGATAGGAATGCCGCATTTCGGCTTCGAGGCTTACGGGAAGGGTTTCTTTAGCGAACTGCTCCATCGGGGGCGATGCTCTTTATCGGTTGAAAGGCTTCAAAGCGGCACGCATGCGCAGGTATGCGCCGGGACGGCAGAATCATGTTGTCGGGGCCCTCCGTCGCTGCCAGACGCGCAGGCGCGAAAAACAAGCAATTTTATCATGACCGTTGTATTGCTGCGACACCTTCCAACTTCCTGTTGCAAGAATCGAAATACGGCTTGGCAGGGGCAAAATCCCCATGCTATAGTCGGCCGGAAGTCGGTATTTTCAACGCCTATAAAAAGCCAGCGGTCGCAGCTGCCACCAATACGCGCCGAGCGGAAAATGAACGAGCAAACCTCAACAACTCAAGCCAAAGGGGTGAAAGTGATGAAACTTCGTCTGATTGCAACCATCGTGACCGGCGCCACCGCCGCCATGCTGGCCTCCGCGGCGTTTGGGCAGGCAAACCCGCAGAACAGTGGATACGTCCTGTTCGGATACGGCACCCCTGCAAACAACATTTGGCGCAGCGGCTCCTACGGCGGCAAGCCCGGCGTCAATGACACGCTGTGCTGGCGCACCGGCTACTGGACTCCGGCGATGGCCATTGTGGAGTGCGATCCCGATCTCGTCCCGAAGCCCGCGCCCGCGCCGGCTCCGGTCGTTACACCGCCACCGCCGCCTGCTCCGCCTCCTGCCCCGCCACCGCCAGCGGTGAGCGTGCAGAAGATCACGCTAGCAGCCAAGGCATTGTTCGATTTCGACAAATCGGTGCTCAAGCCTGAAGGCAAAGCGGCCATAGACAGCGAAGTCATCAGCCGGCTGAAGGATGTCTCCAAGCTCGAGCTGGTCTTGGTCACCGGTCACACCGACCGTATCGGCACCCAGGCCTACAACCAGAGGCTGTCCGAGCGCCGCGCCAACACGGTTCGCGACTATCTC
Source organism: Casimicrobiaceae bacterium (assembly GCA_035544975.1). GTDB lineage: Bacteria > Pseudomonadota > Gammaproteobacteria > Burkholderiales > Casimicrobiaceae > PALSA-1003. The sequence goes on from DASZZK010000183.1 coordinate 4,290, forward strand.
GTCAGCAAGGGAGTGGCACGCGACAAGATCGAGACTCTGGGCATGGGCAAGACGCAACCGGTCCCGGGTGTGGTCTGCAATCAGAAGGCGCTGAAGGAACTGATTGTGTGTCTGGCACCGAACCGCCGCGTCGAAGTCGAAGTCAAGGGTGAAGGCGTCAAGCGCTGAAGCGGCGCTTTTCTACGAAAGAGCCCCGCCGCGTGCGGGGCTTTTTCTTTCGCCCGCCAATAATATGCATCTACCCGTATGCTGCAGCCGATGACAGACGTCGAATTGCGCATTGATGCGCGCTGGTTGTTGCCTATCGAGCCCGCGGGTCTGCTGCATCACCATTCGCTGCTGGTGAGCGAGGGGCGAATCGTTGCGATGGTCCCGACGGGGAATGCCGAGCGTGACTACGCGGCGCGCGAGCACGTTGCGTTGCCTACCCACGTTCTTTTGCCGGGGCTCGTCAACGCCCACACCCACGCCGCCATGTCCTTGCTCCGCGGCGTCGCTGACGATG
>DASZZK010000184.1:0-13135 GCA_035544975.1 Casimicrobiaceae bacterium
GTGTCCATGGCTGACAATATTGATAACTGAGTTGGTAACTGAGTAGGCAACCGAGTGGGCAACTGCGCAAGCCTGCGCGGCCGTGCGGACATGAAGCCCGCGGAAGGCGAGTCGCCGCATTCGATTGTAGCGAGTTTGCGGTATGTTGCCGCGCTCGATTGTGCTGCACCGGCGCGGTGCACTAGTCCCCGGCAAAAGCCCGCTTGATCGCCTGAGCCAGCTTCCACACCGCGGACGCGTACAAGCGGCTCCGGTTATAGCGAGTCAGTACGTACCAGTTGTTGAACACCACCCAATAGCCGGGTCCGGCCTCGTCCTCGAGCATCAATACGCCCACCGAGTCCGCGCTCAGCCTGTTTGGAATCCCGTCGGCATAGACACCATCGCGCTGCCACGATTCCAGCGTGCGCCGGTCGGAGATGCCGCCATCGAGCGCGCGCTCGACGTTGTCCTGCTTGTCGATCTGGATTGCCGCCGGCTCCATGACCGGGTCACCCGTTTGCCAACCATGCATGGCCAGATAGTTGGCGACGCTGCCGACCGCGTCGTCGACGTCGCCTGCCAGATCGATCTTTCCATCATCATCGTAGTCGACCGCGTAATCGCGCAGGCTGCCGGGCATGAATTGCGGCAGCCCTTGCGCTCCGGCATACGACCCCTTGGGCGCGAGCGGAGAGATCTTTTGTTCACGCGTTTGCAACAGGAACTGCTTCAGCTCATTGCGGAAAAACTCGGCGCGCCGCGGATAGTCGAACGCGAGCGTCGTCAGAGCGTCGGCGACGCGATAGGAACCGGTATTGCGGCCGTAAAACGTTTCGACTCCGATGATGGCGACGACTATTTCAGCGGGCACGCCAAATTCGTTCTGCGCCCGCTCGAGCGTCGCCGCATTGGCGCGCCAGAAGGCGACACCGCCGTCGATCCGCCGGGAGCTCAGGAACTGCGGTGCGTATTCGTACCATTTCGGCGGCGCAAGGACCGGCCGCGACATCGCGTTGACGACCGTTTGCTGATATCGCACCTTGGCAAAGAAGCGCCGCAGGGCGCGTGCGTCGAAGGCGTAATCGGCGACCATCTCGTCGATGAAGATCCGCACGTCTGGGCGATCGGCGTAGCTCGGCTGAACCGTGGTCGGCGGCGCCGCGGGCACCGCCGACGCGGCAAGGAATGCGGCGAGAGCGAGGCCGCGCATTACCGTCCGCGCGAGCATCGTCTGTTGCGCAATCGTCGTCATGGGCGGCGAATGTTATCATCCGGCCCGCCGCACCTAATAGCGTTGCTGAGCGGCGCTTTAGGCGTGCTCAGTTGCGTTTTTGCTCTTTATCGATGCGCTACCCCACTTTTCGCCGGCTGCTGTTCAAGTTCGATCCGGAGACGGCGCACGAGCTGGCGTTTGCGGGCCTCGACATCGCGACGGCTCTTGGCATCGCGCAAAGGTTCGCGCTGGATGTCGCCCCTTCTCCGGTCAAGCTGATGGGACTCTCGTTTCCCAATCGTGTCGGGCTCGCCGCGGGACTGGACAAGAACGCCCTTCACATCGACGGCCTGGCCACCTTCGGTTTCGGGTTCATCGAATGCGGCACGGTGACTCCCCGGCCGCAGCGCGGAAATCCCAAGCCGCGGATGTTTCGCGTGCCTGAAGCGGAGGCCTTGATCAACCGCCTCGGGTTCAACAACCATGGCGTCGATCAATTTATCGCCAACGTCATTCGATCGCGTTTCGGCAGACCGGGGCCGGATGCCGGAATTCTGGGCCTCAACATCGGCAAGAATTTCGATACGCCGAACAACCTCGCAGCAAACGATTACCTGACCTGCCTGCGAGCCGTATACCCCTATGCGAGCTACGTCACGGTGAACATATCGTCGCCCAACACCGAAGGATTGCGCGAGCTGCAGAAAGGTGCCGCGCTCGAGAGCCTTCTGGCGACGCTCAAGGCGGAGCAGACGAAGCTTGCGCAAAGGCATCGAAAATACACGCCGCTGGTGGTGAAGATCGCGCCGGATCTATCGACGGCCGATATTCGGCGGATCGCCGCGCTTCTGATGCAATACAAAATCGACGGTGTAATCGCGACCAACACCACCGTCGACCACGGCGCGATTGCCGGCCAGGCGCATGCTGAAGAAGAAGGTGGCTTGTCCGGGCGCCCGCTCAAGGCCAAGGCGACGGCAGTGATCCGGATTCTTGCCCATACGCTGGCTGGGTCGCTGCCGATCATCGGCGTCGGCGGCATCATGTCGGGCGCGGACGCGGCTGAGAAAATTGCCGCCGGCGCTTCGCTGGTGCAGATCTATACGGGGCTGATTTACAAGGGGCCGGAGCTCGTCGCCGAGATTGCCGAAGCGCTGACGCCCAAACCTCTGGCGCCCAAACCTACCTAGTGCGCTGTGCGCAGCGAGCCAGGTGGCGCCGTGAGCAGCGAGCCAGGTCTCGTTCGCGAAGCGAATGGGGTGCGAGCGCCCGCGAATCGGCGCCCGCCGGCGACACACAACGTTCCGCGCTACGAATAGCGAACAAAGAGCTGGCGCCGCTCGCGAAGCGAGTGGGGTGCGAGCGCCCGCGGATCAGCGCCCGCCGGCGACACGTGACATTTCATCTCAAGAATAGCGTGCAAGGAGCCGGCGCCGCTCGCTTTAGCGAATGGGGTGCGAGCGACCGCGAATCAGCGCACGCCTGCGACACGCGACATTCCATCTGATGAATAGCGTGCAAGGAGCAGGCTCAGGCGGTCTGTGCCGGTGCGGCGTCGCTGCCGAATTTCTCTTCCAGTTTGGCCATCATGCTGACGAAGGCGCGATCGACAAGGGGCGCTGCTTCAACCAACCGTGCGCGGTCGTTGCGGAATCGCTCGGCCAGTTCGTCCGCTGTCAACGACACCGCCTTCTGACCCTGCCGGTTGGTAAACAGATAAGTCCCGCGCAATGGGCTGACCCACGCCAGCTTGGCGAACGCAAGATGACCGTCTTCGCCCTCGAATTCGACCCACATGCCCCGCTCGAGGCTGGCCGCGACTTCGGCAAAGCGATCCTGGACCGGCTCCGGCGTGGGCTCCGGCTCCGGTGCCGGCGGCGCGGGCGTCATCGCCTCGGCCAGCTCACGCGCCTTGCCGGCTGCCTCCATGTCGCCCTTGGCGGTCGCCTGCTCGGCAGCCGCGGTTGCCGCTTCGGCCACCGCCACCGTCGGTAGCGGAGTCGACGCCAGGCTCGGCTTGACCGCGGCGGCGTGCGCTTCCACCAGGTTCGACATGAACCGTTCGCGCTCCCCCGGCTCCCAGGTGACATTGTGAAGTCCGCCATGGAGCTGCTTCAGCAGGTTGCGCAGCATCGCCACCAGTTTCCTGCGGTCCTCGGTTATTCGTTTAGGCTGAACGCTCCACACCAGATCGTCGAGCGTTCCGAGCGCCGAGATCCATGCTTCGCTCTCCTCGCCTTCGCGAAGGTAGAGCTGGGTCAGCGTGCCGATCCATTTGTCGCGCAGAAACGAAGCCAGGAAATTCGGTGCCGGAAACTCGCGCAGCCGACGCTCGATTTCCGCCCGGGCGACCAACTGCGCGATTTCCTGCTGGTCGCGCTGATTGATTTGGTCGGCCGTTGACTGGATGGTGAGCTCGGCGGCTCGTTCCTCGTCGGCGAGAAAGGCCTCCAGGTCCTTTCGCAGCTCGTCGAACAAGCCGACATCGTCGGTGAAGTCGTCGAGGATCCGATGAACGATCTGTTCGATCTTGCGATACAACGGGTCGTCCTGGCCCATCGTCGGCGACCAGCCGATGCCCGCGTCCGCAAGCGCGTTGACCAGGAGCCGCGAAGGATGCGATTTCTTGGAGAAGAAGGCGCCATCGAGCATCGCCGCTTTCAGCACTGGTATCTGCAAGCGGCCGACCAGCGCCTTGATGCTGTCCGGAAGATCCCGCGTCTCGAAAATGAAATCGAACAACATCGCCACCAGCTCGATGGTCATTGCCTCGAGCTGATTGGCGCGTTCGCCGATCGGCGACTCCTGCAAATCGCGCAGCACGTTGTGCATGTCCTGCTGAAGACCGCTCACGTGCAGGGGCACGCCGCCAAAATCGAACCCCGTCTCGCCATGCTGCAGGCGGCCTAATGCTTCGCCCAGCTCGGGCGTGATCAGAATGCGCTGGCCGCCCATCTGGCCCAATTGCGCGGCGGCGCCGGTGCCGGTGCCAAAGCTGAAAGGGCCCGCCGGAAACCCGCCGCTCACCGAAGGCGGCCCGCTGCCGTCCAGGGACGGCACCTGAATACCGCCCGGCGGTAGGCCGCCGGGCATTTGCGCCGCCGGGGCCCGACGCGCCATGCTGGCTCCGACCAGGCGCTGCAGCATCGCCATCAGATCGATCTCGGGCGCCGCTCCTACACCTTGACCTTGCTCGCCCTTGCCGTCGCCATGCGCGCGGTCGCCATGCACGCGGTCCTGCCCTTGCGGACGGGTGATCGCCGTCGCCCGATGCTCGGGCAGGATCTTCAGGCCTTCGAGGTGGCGATTCAAATCGGCGTAAATCGCGTTGATATCGCCGAGCGAAGTCTGGTTGAGCTCCTTTAGGATGGTCAGCTTGATCCGATCGTCGCCGCCGATGCCGTGAAGCGCCTGGGTGAACGCTTCGACGATGGTGGTCGGAGCGAGCGGATTGGCGTCGGTTTCGAGATCGGGCCGGCCGAGCAGAAAGCCGACGCCCCGGTTAAGCTCCCGCAGCTCGCTCTCGCACTGGTTCTCCACCACTCGAACGATGTTGCTGGAAAGAACCGATTCGTCCATGGCGCTGGTGTCGACCAGCGTCAGCTTCTTGACCTCGACCTGCGAAAAATGCGCCTTGGGCTCGGTCTTGCCACTCATGCGCTGGTCGACGAGCTTGCGCAGGTTGCGCTCGAAATCCGCCATCAGCGTGGTGCCTTCCTTGAGCAGGACGGCGCGCGAATCCAGGCAAAGGGTCTGCTCTTCGCGAATAGCGGAGCGGTCGGCGCGTGCTAGAAGCAGATCCCCGACCCGGTCGAGCAAGGATGTAAACGACAACAACAGCCGATGAATGGCCAGGTCCCGGCAATCGCCGAGAATTCGAGCCAGATCCTTCGGCACTTGACGTCGGACCGTCCGTTCGCCGGAAGTTGTTGTGACGTTCACCTTGCCCTTTGCCGATGTCGGGGGAAAAGCATGGCGCGAATTGCGCCATCCCTGTCTTCCCCTCCGTTCGCCGAGGGCCATTTCGAGCCCACTGAGCGGCAAGTTACTGTATCACGCTCGGTTTGAGGCGCCAACGTGAAAAATCACCACTTATCTGAGCGAAAGCTCCGTCCAGGCCTTTTCCAGACGTTTGTATGACACCGGCTGAGGCGTCCTGAGTTCCTGGGCGAAAAGCGATACCTTGAGTTCTTCGATTTGCCAGCGAAAGTCCTCCAAGGCCGGCTCGCCCTTGCGAGCCGCCGCGTTGGCGGCATGGCGCTGCGCATAGCGTTGCCAGAGGTCCGCGACCGCTTGCGCATGTTTGGCATCGCGCGCTGGATTTTCGACATATTTCGCCAGCCGGCGATCGAGTGCCTTCAAATACCGCGGAAGGTGCGCGAGCCGCGACCAGGGCGTCCGGGAAAAGAACCCGGGATGGACCAGGGCATCGCGTTGTGCGCGCAGGTCCTCGCCGAGGCGACCCTGGCCCGCGGGCATGGCGCCGATGCGCTGCGAAAGCGTGTGGTATTCAACCGCGATCTCGGCAAGCAAGCGGAACGCGCTCTCGGCGACCGCGGGCAGGCGCACCCTCGCGCGCTTGACCTGCTCCGTATACGCCCGTTCGGATCGGGGCAGTGGGTCGTCTCCGATAAACGCACGGTCGCAGATCGCGGTCACGACATCGGCCAGCAAGGCGTCGGTGGGGATCGCCGTCTTGAGCATCAGCGCGGTTTGGGCGAAACCCGGAGGCTGTTTTTCCAGCCGCTGCAGAGCATCCTTGAACTGGCGCCTCAGCAAGCGCAGAAGGGCCATCCGGGTCGAGGCATCGGCCGCGCTCTTGGTATCGAGGAGCTTGAGCGAAACGCTCTCACCCTGGTCGACGAGCGCCGGGTAGCCGGTGAGCTTCCTGCCTTCCCGTTCGACCACCAGCGATTCCGGCAGATCGCCGAAGTCCCAGGTCTTGATGTCGGTGCGCTCGAACTCCGGGCCAGCGGCGGAAAAGGTCAATTGCGCCGCTTCGCCGAGTTGGGTCCTAAGCGCGGGAAGATCGCGGCCGCTGCCAAGCTCGCGCCCGTTGGCGTCGACCACAAGCACGTTCACGCGAAGATGCGCCGGCACCTCCGCACCCTCCCACACCTCGATCGGCATGGCGGTCCCCAGCCGCTCGGAGCAAAACGCACGCAGCGCATCGGGCAGCTCGCGCGACGAATCCGCTGTCTCGCTACGCTCCGTTGGGCGCGTCGCATCGCCCGTTTGCCATTCGAGAAATGCAGTCACGACGTCAGGCAGCGGGGTCAGCCGCTGGCGCCAGGCTTTGGGCAATGCCTTCAGGTACCCGTTCACCTTTTCGCGAATCATTCCCGGCACCAGCCAGGACAGGCGCGCCGAATCGACCTGGTTGAGCAGCGCAAGCGGCACGGTCAGCGTCAGACCGTCGAGCGGATGTCCCGGTGCGAAGCGGTATTTGAGCGGCAGCCGGGCACCCGCCATCTCGAGGTACTCGGGATATTGCGCCTCGGTCACGCCCGAGGCGCCATGACGCATCAGGTCCTCGCGCGTCATGAACAGCAGGCGCGGATGGCCGCGCTCCGCATCGCGGCGCCAGCGCTCGAACGATGCCGCCGAGCAGACGTCGGCAGGAATTCGCGCGGCGTAGAACGCGTAGATGGATTCATCGTCGACCAGCACGTCCTGGCGGCGTGCCTTGTGCTCGAGCTCGGCGATATCATTCACCAGCTGCCGGTTGTGAATGAAAAACGGCGCCTTAGTTGTCAACTGAGTGTTGAGCTCGCCGGCGACCAGCGCCTCGCGCAGAAAGACTTCACGGGCAGCCGCAGGATCGACCGCACCGAAGGAGACTCGCCGCCGCGCCACCAGCGTGAGCCCGTAAAGCGCGACGCGCTCGGCGCCGACGACTTCGCCGCGCGAGGCGTCCCAGCGCGGATCGAAATAAGTCTTGTCGACCAAGTCTCCGGCGACTTCCTCGATCCACTCGGGATCGATGCTCGCCGCGCAGCGCGCGTACAGCCGCGTGGTCTCGGTCAACTCGGCGGCAAGCACCCATTTCGGCGGTTTTTTGGCGATGCCCGAGCCGGGGTGCAGGAAGAACTTGATCCCCCGCGCGCCGAGGTACTGTCCATCGCTCGAGGGCGCGTTGTCGGATTTGGCACCGATGTTCGACAGCAAACCCGCGAGCAGCGCGCGATGGATCGTTGCGTAGCGCGCGCCGTCGACGGCGGCAGGCAGCTTTTCGCTCCACTTCCAGCCGAGCTCAGCAACCTGCTCGGCAAGCTGCCGGTGCAGATCGCGCCATTCGCGCAGCCTTAAGTAGGACACGAAATGCGCCCGGCAGCGCTCGACGAGCCGGCGGTGCGGCAACTTGTCGGCGAGCGCGTCGGTGAAGAATTGCCAGAGCGCGGTCAGGCTTAGGAAATCGGAGCGCTCGTCACGAAAACGCAGGTGCGCCTGATCGGCCGCCTGCCGCTTGTCCATCGGCCGTTCACGGGGATCGGGCACCGCCAGGGCGCTGGCGATGACCAGCATTTCGGCGAGGCAGCCGCCGTCCCGTGCGGCAAGAATCATCCGGCCGATTCGCGGATCGACCGGCAGCTTTGCCAGCTCGCGGCCGAGCGGCGTGAGGGCTCGTTGCATGTCGACCGCGCCGAGCTCCTCCAGCAGCTGATAGCCGTCGGCGATGGCGCGCGGGCTCGGCGGCTCGGGGAACGGAAACGAAGCGACGTCGCCCAAGTCGAGCGACGCCATGCGCAGAATCACCGCGGCCAGCGACGAACGCAGGATTTCAGGCTCGGTGTACCGGGGACGCGCGGTGAAATCCGCGACATCGTAGAGACGCACGCACACGCCGGCAGCGACGCGGCCACAGCGTCCGGCGCGCTGATTGGCGGCAGCCTGCGACACTTTTTCGATCTGCAGCAGGGTCACCTTGTTGCGCAGCGAGTAACGCTTGATCCTCGCCAGGCCCGAATCGATCACGTAGCGGATCCCGGGTACGGTAAGCGACGTTTCGGCAACATTGGTGGCAAGAACGATACGGCGACCGCCGCTGGGCGCGAACACCTGCTGCTGCTGCTCCACCGACAGCCGCGCGAAGAGCGGCAGGATCTCCATCGACGAGGCGTACGGCCGCCGCGCGAGACCCTTCGACAAGAGCTCGGCGGTTTCACGGATCTCGCGCTCGCCGGGCAGGAACACCAGGATGTCGCCCGGACCTTCGCGCCACAGGTCCTCGGCCGTCGCGACGATCGCTTCCTCAAGTGCTTCCTCATCGTCGGCCTCGTTCTCGCCGGCGGGATCCTCGCCCGCACCCAACGGGCGGTAGCGCACTTCGACCGGGAACATCCGTCCCTCGACATCGATGACCGGTGCGCTCGTCGTTCCGTCGCCGAAATGGCGCGCGAACCGGTCGGCATCGAGCGTCGCGGAAGTGATGATCAGCTTGAGCTCGGGCCGCCGCGGCAGGAGCTGCTTCAGGTATCCCAGCAGAAAATCGACGTTCAGGCTCCGCTCGTGCGCTTCGTCGATGATGATCGTGTCGTACGCGGCGAGCGAAGGGTCGGACTGGGTCTCGGCCAGCAGGATGCCGTCGGTCATCAATTTGATAAATGCGTCGGGACGCGTCTGGTCGCTGAAGCGCACCTTGTATCCGACGATCTCTCCCAGCGGCGTGGTGAGCTCCTGCGCGATCCGCGTCGCGACGCTGCGTGCGGCGATGCGTCGTGGCTGCGTGTGCCCGATCAGGCCGCGGATGCCGCGTCCGTGCTCGAGGCAGATCTTGGGCAGCTGCGTGGTCTTGCCGGAGCCGGTCTCGCCGCAGACGATGATCGTTTGATGCGCGCGCATTACGGCGGCGATGTCGTCGCGCCGCGCCGACACCGGGAGCTCCGGCGGGTACGCGATCGGCGGGACGCGTGCCGCGCGCCGCGACGCGCGATCGCGCGAGGCGGCGACCGCACGAGCGACGCGCTCGATCTCGGCCGGCGGCGCACCGCGCCTTCGCAATCGCTCGATGCTCTTCGTCAGTGATGCCCGGTCGACGGCCATGCCCTCGCGCAGTTCGGCGAGAAGCTGGTCAAGATGCTCGACGGTGGATTGGGGTTGCATGTTGGGAGTGGCTTGTAACGTCCGATTCGGTACTGAGCGCAGCGGTATGGCGCGGCGATCCGCGCCGAGCGCAAGGCGCCGCAGCGAAGCAAGGGTAGGTCCCCTTGCGAGCTGCGGCAACGCGGCGATCGGCGTGGAGCGCAAGCCAGACAGTATCGAATTGGGCGTTACAAGCCACTAGCGCTCGGGGCGGCATTCTATCGCGACGCGCCGACCAAGGGTTATGATGGTCACCCTTCATTGGTTACGGAGCCACGGCCATGCTGCGCTTAGCTTTGCTGACCCTTGCTTTGACAACGCTTAGCCTGGGAACACTCGACGCCAAGACGCTGCGTTGGGCGGGGCGCGGCGACTTGCAGACCACCGATCCGCATTCGCAAAACGAGAACCTGACCAACAACATCAACATCCTGGTCTACGAGCCGCTGCTGTTGCGCAACAAGACGCTGGGGCTCGAACCCGCGCTGGCCACGTCCTGGCAGCAGCTCAACCCGACGACCTGGCGCTTCAAATTGCGTCCTGGCGTCAAGTTTCACGACGGCACTCCCTTTACTGCGGACGATGTCGTTTTCTCGTTCGAGCGTGCCCGTGCCGACACCTCGCAGCTCCGCGTATACGCCAACGCGTCGGGCATTCCGAAGAAAGTCGACGAGCTGACGGTCGATTTCACGACCACCGGCCCGAACCCGATCGAGCTCGAGCACATCAACACCATCAACATCATGAGCCGCGCGTGGTGCGAAAAGAATCGCGCGACCAAGCCGCAGAACTACACCCAGAAAGAGGACATGATCACCGCGCACCAGGCCAACGGCACCGGCCCCTACGCGCTCAAGTCGCGCGAGCCGGACATCAAGACGGTGCTGACCAAGAACCCCAACTGGTGGGGCATCAAGGAAGGCTGGTTCGAAGGCAACGCCGACGAGGTGATCTACCTGCCGATCGTCTCCGACGCGACCCGGCTCGCGGCGCTGATCTCCGGAGAAGTCGATCTGATCAACGACCCGCCGCCCCAGGACGTGCCGCGGTTGAAGCAGGACCCGAACATCAAGGTGCTCGAAGGCTCCGAGAACCGCATCGTATTCATCGGCATGGATCAGAAACGCGATGAGCTCCTGTATTCCAGCGTCAAGGGCAAGAACCCGTTCAAGGACAAGCGCGTGCGGCAGGCGCTCTATCAGGCGATCGATATCGAAGCCATCAAGACCAATACCATGCGCGGTCTTTCGCAGCCGTCAGGAGCGCTGCTGCCGTCGCCCGCGCAGACGACCCCGGAGCTCGAGAAGCGGCTGGCGTTCGATCGCGCCAAAGCCAAGCAGCTGATGGCCGAAGCGGGCTACGGCGACGGCTTCGAGGTGACGCTCGACTGCCCCAACAACCGCTATGTCAACGACGAGAAGATCTGTCAGGCGCTGGCGGCGATGTGGGCCCAGATCGGAATCAAGGTGAGCGTCAACGCGATGCCGCGCGCGAATTATTTTCCCAAGCTGGAGAAGACCGATACCAGCATGTACATGCTCGGCTGGGGCGGCGGCACCACCGACGGCATCTTCATCCTGCAGCCCGTACTGTCAAGCTACAACGGGAAGGGAGACGGCGACTATAACTACGGCCGTTACACCAATCCAAAGCTCGACGAGCTGGTTGCGAAAATCAAGACCGACATGAATGCCGACGTCCGGCTCAAGGAAATTCGCGACGCGCTGGCGGCGCACAACGCGGAGATCAACCATCTTCCGCTGCACCGGCAGGTCATTCCGTGGGCGGCGCGCAGCAATGTCACCGCGGTGCACCGCGCCGACAACCAGGTCATGCCGTACTGGGTGAAGGTGCAGTAGGAAACAGTCGGCGAGGCGCAGGCCGGCGTCAATCGGCCGCGGCTAGTACTGTGTTCGTCACGGCGGGACGCAAGAGATAGCTCGTCACGGCCCAGGCAAGCGCCAGCGCAGTTGCGCTGGCGATGAGCGCCAGGATCGCCGCCTGCACGGTCTGTTTTTGCGCCGCGTCGCCGACGAATCCGACGACGAGGTAGACCGCGATCAACGCCGGCGCGATGCGAAGATCGAAGCGAAGGACCGTCGCGTAGATCAGCGTCGCCAGCGCGCCGCCCACCGCGCCCGCGGCGATGACCTCGATCCATTGATCGGCGTTGGCGGCAGCAACGGCGGCCTGCGCGAGCACCAGCACGATGACACCGAGCGCGCGCCGACGGGTCCAACCCTCGGTCAGGCGGTCCAGCCAGTAAAGCATGATCACCGTGACCGTCATCACCATCAAGCCCGAGGTCAACGTTCCCGAGATGCGTCCGAGCCAGGGCATCCAGAGCTCCTCGACCTTGTACGAGGGCCAGTTCGGGGCCATGTCGGGTGCAAGACGGCTCAGCAGCGCCTCGACACCCAGCACGAAAAGTGCGGCGCCGGCGCCGCGAACCCAAAGCATTTTTTGCGTCAATCCGGGCTCGATGTGCGCGCGCGCCGCGAAGGACGCGACTCCCGCCAGAAGTCCGCCGAGGAGCGCCGAGATCACCGTTGTCAGAATGATGCCCGCGAGATACAGGCTCACCTGTGTCGTCACCGGCTCGGTGGTCGACAGCCGCATGCCAAGCAGCGGCCACTGATTGACGGTATTCACCGCTGCCGCCAGCAGCATGAGCGTGCCTGCCATCCAGAACGCGCGCCGGTCGAAACGTCCGCGGCTCCAGGCGACGATGGACGCGATCAGCGCGGCGATGACCAGGACGACGATCGCCATCGTGACGATGTTCTTGGCAACCGCGAGCCGCCCCGCGCGATCGGTCTCCGCGCGTTGCCACACTTCTGGAACGAAGACGTATCGCCCCGAGCTCACGACTTCGTCACCGGCGATCTCGACGCCGACGCGTGCCTCACCTCCCAGCCCTGCGTCGACGCGGGGATCGGAATAGGTGAATCTCCAGTCGTTGCGCGCCGGCTGCGAATCATCCTTGACCGAGACTTCGCGCAGCGCCTCCGGATCGAGCCCGAAGCGTTGGTTGATTTCCTTCCTGGCAATGATGCGGGCCTGATCGCGCGACAGCCTCGCTCCCGGCGTTCGCTCGGGCAACTGATGCCTTACCTGCCGTATCGCGCCGTCCCCCGAAACCGTCACGCGCCATTCCTCGGAGCGATCGACGACATCTGCGCCTTCGAAATGCGCGTAACGCACCTCCCACAGCGGCGGTGCGAGCCAGCTCCCGATCAAATGCGCGTACACATCCTGCCCACCTTCGCGCCATACAAACTTGTGCCAGAGCCACGTTCCGTCTTCCGTCGCAAGCTTTGTGGCGGCCGCCTGCTTCCATTCGGGCCCGAGAGTGATCCCGCGATTCTTGAGCGCCGCATCGGCGGCCGCTTCCGCGTTGGCGCGGTCGATCTGCAGCGGCGGCGCGTCGCTGTGGAAGTCCGCACCGAACGCTATCGCCAGCAATCCCGCAATTCCAAGGAGCGGCAATGCACGCTGCACGAGAGCGGTCCAGCGCCCTGCCTGAGCGCGGATGCGTGCCGCGACGGCGTGGGTAACAGCCGCTCCGCTCTGCCACGCACCGTTACGCAAGATCGCGGGCAGCTCCAGCCACCTTCCTGCGCGTACCCGGTGCAAAGCGACGATTGCGAGGGGCACCAGCCCCGCGGCGAGAACGAGTGCCTGATTGAATCCGCTGCCGGAGCCTTCGACGAGAAAAACGGGTATCGACATCAGGACTAGGTCGAAAACGGCGTGAAGGATCACCGTCGTCAGCAAGCCGAAGCGCAAAAAGATGAGTCCCCAGATGAATGCCGGAATCACCAGCTCGACCAGCCGCGAGTACGCCGGAAATCCGGA